>JAYZBB010000032.1:0-37533 GCA_036339415.1 Bacteroidota bacterium
TCCATGCCGATGTCGTCAGGAGCACAAGGCGGCATCTCCCAAGTCATGCGCGCATGGAGCATTTTAAGGTCTTTCAGCTTGGGGAGCACCATCTCGGTCAGTCGATGGCCACCCAGCAATCGAGCCTCGGTCAACGCTGTCCCAGCAGTTGTCAGTGCTCGCTGCAGTTGGTCGTGCAGGGCGCGTGCAGCGGCCAGAGCTTCCTCAAGTCCTTCGATGGCCTCGAATTGACGGTTCAAAACATCCCGCTTCGCCATCAATTCTTGGGGAGTGTCCACTTGGTGCTTGCGCATCGCCCGTACCACGGCGTCATGGACCGATTCAAGCTGGGTCAGCCTGTTGGGGTCGGGTTGTTTCCGTTCCTGCAATTGCCAAAGCGTATCTGCAATGTCCTGCAGTTCAATGCGCAGGCTCATGAACCGTTCAACGATTTCATCCACCTCTCTGTCCAACCCACCCAGGTTGGCCAAGGCACGCCTTGCCTCCTCAATTTGGAGCATTGCGCCACCTTCATTGCCATCACAAGCACTCGCCGCGTGGCTGATGCCTTCATGCAATTCGTGGGCGTGTTGCAATGTTCTCAGCTCAGCGAGCAGCGAATCCCAGTCGAGGGTGTGCAGACGAAGGGCATCCAATTCATGGATCTGATGCTCGAGGTAATGGGCGTCTCCGGAGGGTGCGCGAGCCAGCGCCTCGAGCGCCTCCAATTCTGCTTTGGCGCTCAACCATGCAGAGTGGGCGCTCAAGTAGGCGTCCTTGACGGCGCCATGATTGCCTGCCACGTCCAAAATGTCAGACAGTGTTCTCCGGTCAAACGCGATGTCCACATCATCTTGCTTGTGAAGGTTGACGAGACGTCCCCCCAACTCTTTCAATTGACCCACGGTGGCCTGGGCGTCGTTGACAAACACCCTTGATCGACCGTTCCTCAGAACTTCCCGTCGGATGGAAATGCCCATGGCCTCAGGCATGTCGTGGTCCTTAAGCCACGGTGAAAGCTCGGGGGCAAAAAATTCACCTTCAATCACCGCGCGATCCCCGTTCAGGCCGACTCCACTGGAGTCGGCACGGTCCCCGAGTAGAAGTCCCACCGCTCCGAGCAGAATGCTCTTTCCAGAACCGGTTTCACCTGTGAACACGTGAAACCCTTCTTTGAAAGAGAGGTCTGCCTCTTCGATCAAGGCATGGTTCCGAATGTTCAAACGACGCAGCATGTCACCCCAGGCGTTGGTCGTAGGCTTGAATGTTCCCTGGGTCCAATTGCTTCAAGATGGGAATGAGGCGCGCCTTTTCTGCATCTGGTGCGGGCCCAAACACGTTGATGATCTCGTCACTTTTGGCCAAAAAGAAGACTTGAATGTTGAACGATCCTGGGCGAATTCGGTTCGTGGATCGCATGTCAATCAAAGCTTCTGCCATGGTCAACCTTGCTCCTTCGACGTCGTCGTGCAGCACATCCAGTCCCTTGCGGTGGTAGTTGTACAGGCATGTGCGAACCGGGCGAAATGTCTGACTGAGGTGGTTTTCAATCAACCAATAACGGTTTTGCTTGCCTTGTGAGGCTTTCCAACCGCGTTCGCCTGCATTTTGTGCATTGGCAACGATCGCCTGAGCTTGAAGAAAGTATGGGGTGCCACCTTCAAGGCTGAAGGTGTCGTAGTCCATGCCCAGGATCATGTAGGCATAGTAGGCCAAAAGAGAAGACAAGTTGTCCCTGTGTTGGCCGGGATTGAAGAGGATGTTGCTGTTGTCGAGCCATTCGAATTGAATGTCGCCATCGTTGACAAGCAGCACTGCTGTGTTGTAGTCAGAGTTGAAGACGGGACGAGAGCTCTGCACCTGCATGCTGCCTTTGAACACCGTCGATCCAATCGCTTCACTGATGGTCAATTGAAGGGTGCACTCGATGCGTTCCTCGAAGTCGAAGTTGTCTTCTGTCCAACGTCGACCATTCATGAATTCGCGGATGCCGTCTTCGAGTGCTTCAAACCTCGAGGCGTCCACGTTGCTGATTTGAGGCGCAATCACAGTCACGTTGCAATTGAGTTCTTGGGCGCGTGCGTCGGTCAACAAAGCCGACGACAGGACCACAGCAAGGCCAACCTTGATGAGGAAGATGGAGTTGTTGAAGCAGAAAAGGGGCTTGACCAGTGGGCTCATGAGTTCAGGGTTGTCCTCCAAAGTTCAACGAGGTCTTGAGCGACTTCGTATTTGGACTTCAACTCAAAACTAATGCTTTTCCCATCTCGAAAGTGCACACTGACTTTGTTGGTGTCGTGCCCAAATCCAGCACCGTCGTCTTGGAGTGTATTCAGGACAATGGCGTCGAGATTTTTCCGCTGCATTTTGTCTTGTGCGCTGGCGAGCCCATCGTCGCTTTCGAGGGCAAAGCCCACCAAGGTTTGACCGTCGTGTTTGGTGTCGCCCATGCCGTGGAGGATGTCCGGATTTTCGACGAGCTTGAGGTTCTCGGGCATGTCTCCCCGGTGCCATTTGTCTCTGGAAGTTTGGGCTGGCCGAAAGTCGGACACCGCGGCACACGCGATGCCCCAATCCATGTCAGGCCAATGTGCTAGGACCACATCCCTCATTTCGACCGCGGTTTGCACATCCATGCGTGCATGCACGCGGTCTGGGGTTTCCAGGTGAACAGGCCCAG
Source organism: Bacteroidota bacterium (assembly GCA_036339415.1). GTDB lineage: Bacteria > Bacteroidota > Bacteroidia > Flavobacteriales_D > Sanyastnellaceae > UBA11663. Next base: position 2,660 of record JAYZBB010000032.1, read on the forward strand.
TGACCAGCGTGACTTCAGCTCCCGCTTTGGCCAGCACCTCAGCCAAGGCAAAGCCCATTTTGCCTGAACTCCGGTTGCCCAAAAAGCGCACAGCATCCAGGGGTTCATGCGTTGGACCAGCCGTGATGAGCACCTTCTTGCCCACCCAAGGCATGCTTTCGGCGAAATGGCTTGCCACCTGGTCAGCGATGGCCTCGGGCTCAGCCATCCGTCCCTTGCCGTGCAATCCGCTTGCGAGCGGACCTGTGCCAGGGTCAATCACTTCAATGCCTCTTTCGGCCAAGGTTCGCAAATTGGCTTGTGTCGACTCATGGGTGAACATGTCGAGATCCATCGCCGGAGCCACAGCCACCGGACATCTGGCGCTCAACAGCACGGCCTGAAGCAAGTTTTCACAGCTCCCGTGAACCATGGCGGCAAGGGTGTTCGCTGTGGCGGGTGCCACCAGGATCAAATCACCCCAGATGCCGAGTTCCACGTGGTTGGTCCACACTCCAGCATGCTCGTCTTCCGTGAAGGCGGAATGCACAGGATGGTCCACCAAGGTTGCCAAAGTCAATGGGGTGATGAATTCCGTGGCGCCAGGGGTCATGACGACCCGAACATCGGCCCCGCGGCGCCGAAGTTCACGCGCGAGCACGGCAGATTTGTAGGCAGCAATGCTCCCAGTGATGCCAAGAACAATGCGTCTCCCTGTGAGGGTCTGTTCAGAAGGGGTGGAGGCCAGCGACATGGCCGCGTCAAATCAAGCTTCGTCTTCGAGGTCGGCGTCTTCCTCAACCTTGCCGATGTGCAGAGACTCGTCTTGCAACTCTTTGATGGCAATGCTGTGTGGCTTCGGTAGGCGCTCGTAGTACTTGGAGATTTCGATCTGCTCACGGTTTTCAAAGACCTCTTCCAGAGAATCGGTCGGAATGACAAATTCTTCCAATTTCTCGGAGAGTTCCTTCCGCAAACTCAAGGCCACCTGGTTGCTTCGCTTAGACAGGGCAACAATGGTTTCAAAGATGTTTCCAGTGCCTTGTGTTTCCAAGTCATGGATGTTGCGCGTCTCCGTGGTGCGCTCAGCTTTGATGGTCTTGAAGTTGGTGCTCATGCTTCAACGGTTTGTTGTGTTGTTGCCGTCAGATTCCTGGAGCTCAGCAATGGCTTTCACCGACGCGTCGTAGAGTCGCTGGGCGTCTTTCATTCGTGAACTCTCCGGAAAACGGGATGCAAACGTATGAAAAGCTTGAATAGCATCGTTGTATCTCTCCAATTTCCTGCGCTCTGTGCTTCTTGACGCGTATTGACAATGGCTGTCGATGATCAAGAACTGCAACTCCTCTTGGTAGGGTGAGCCAGGGTAGTCTTCCATCGCGTGCTTCATGGCAATGGTGGCGCTTTTGAAATTGCCCGTCTTGTGATACAATTTCGCGTTTTCAAACGCCTTCACTTCCAGTTTGCTGCGGAGGTTGTCGATCATAACCTGGCTGCTGTCCCTGAGTGCACTCGAAGGGTAGCGGTCCATGAACAATTGGAGTTCATCAATGGCAGATCGGGTTTCTGTTTGGTCCAAACTGGCCTGAGGCGACAAATGGTAGGAGCACAAGGCTGCCCGAAAAAAGGCCTCCTCAACCCTCGGGTCGTTGGGGTACGTCTTGGCGAAGGACTGGAAATAATAGCGACTCAGGTAAAAGTCGTTCACGCAATCATGGGTCAACGCGCGGTTCCAATGGATGTTGGGAGCTTGTTCCGTGCCGCGCGTCAATTGCATGAGCTCGTCGTACAGAGGAAGGGCGCGGAAGCAATTGCCAGAATCGAGTGCGGCCTCGGCATAGCTCATTTTCTCCTCTACATCTCCGGATTTCAACATCTTGTTGTAACCTGAACACTGTGCCAAAAAAGCAACGACGACCACCGATGTCAGGCTGCCAAAAAAGAACTCGCGCGTCATGGGCGTCGAAGGTACAACGGTTGCACCGACCAGTCTTGAAAACATTGTGAACACCCCTTCTGAGACCTCGCGCGAGCGGCATACTTTTGGACGTTGTACATTCGCCCCTTCTAAATCTTTGATTTTTGGACATTTTCGATCGAATCCGTCAGGAGCGTGGACCCCTGGGTCAGCACGCCCGCGACAGCCACGGTTACTTCACCTTCCCCAAGTTGGAGGGCGACATCAGCAACCGAATGACCTTCCGAGGAAAAGAGCTTCTTGTCTGGAGCATCAACAACTACCTCGGCCTTGCCAATCACCCTGAAATTCGAAAGGTGGATGCAGATGCTGCTGCCGAGTGGGGCATGGCATATCCCATGGGCGCCCGAATGATGTCGGGTCAAACCGCTCAGCACGAAGCGTTGGAACAAGAGCTCGCAGACTTCATGCAGAAGGAAGATGCCTTCTTGCTCAACTTTGGATACCAAGGCTGCCAGTCGGCCATTGAGGCATTGGTTTCTCGCCACGATGTCATTGTGTATGACAGTGAGTCGCACGCATGCATGGTGGATGGCGTCCGCTTGCACCAGGGCAAGCGTTTTGTGTTTCAACACAACGACATGGAGAGCTTCGAAAAGCAACTTGTGCGTGCCAAGAACTTGACCGAACAAACCGGAGGCGGCATCCTCGTCGTGACGGAGGGGGTCTTTGGAATGGCAGGGGACCAAGGCAAGCTCGCAGAGATTTGCAAATACAAGGAAGAGTATCAGTTCCGTCTCTTTGTCGACGATGCCCATGGCTTTGGCACCGTGGGAGAAAATGGACGTGGTGCAGGAGACCACCAAGGGTGCCATGACCAAATCGACGTGTACTTCGGTACGTTTGCCAAGGCCATGGCGACCATCGGCGCATTTGTGGCTGGTGACGAAGATGTGATTGAATTCCTGCGCTACAACATGCGCTCTCAGACGTTCGCGAAGTCGTTGCCGATGCCACTCGTGGTCGGCGCTCGGAAGCGTCTAGAGATGCTTCGCAGCCAGCCAGAGCACAAGGAGAACCTTTGGAAGATTGCCACCGCTCTTCAAGAGGGGCTTCGTGCAGAAGGATTCGACCTGGGCGTCACCAATTCTTGCGTCACGCCTGTGTTCTTGCACGGAGGCCTGGGTGAAGCCACCAATTTGACGCTTGACTTGCGTGAGAACTACGGCATCTTCTGCTCCATCGTGGTGTACCCAGTGGTGCCCAAGGACACGATCATGCTCCGCTTGATCCCCACGGCCATTCACACGTTGGAAGACGTGCAGTACACCATCGAGACCTTCAAGAAGGTGAAAGACAAGCTGTTCGCCGGAGAATACAAGAGCGAAACCATCGCTTCTTGGGCATGACGCGCTGATGCGGGTCTTCATTGAATTGGCTTACGACGGCGCCCGCTACCACGGGTGGCAACGTCAGCCCAAATCCATCACCGTTCAAGAGGTGCTGGAGGACACCTTGGCCCGCCTGTTTGGTGGGCCTTGTCCTGTCATGGGGTGTGGTCGAACAGACACAGGTGTGCATGCGACGTACTTCGTGGCCCATGCCGATTTGCCAGATTTGAGCTTGGGAGGGCGTGTGAAATCTTGGGAAGAAGCCACCTTGAAGTTGAACGGCATGCTTCCTTCCGACGTGGGCATTGTCGCCATTCACGAGGTCGATGCCAAGGCGCATGCCCGATTCGATGCCATCGAACGTGGGTACACGTATTTGGTTCACAACACCAAGGACCCTTTTTTGGAAGGTCGTTCGACGAGGGTTTATGGAGCGCTTGATGTGCAGGCCATAGAAGCAGCGTGCAAGCACTTGGTTCACAAGGGTGATTTTGCCTCCTTCTGCAAGTCGGGAACAGACCAAGGGACCACCTTGTGCGACGTGCGTCAAGCGACATGGGAATCGCTTGGCCCCAACCGGTGGGCGTTTCACATTGCCGCGGATCGCTTTCTCCGGAGCATGGTTCGAGCCACAGTAGGGACCCTGCTTGAAGTGGGAAAGGGCAAGCGCTCTCCTGGTGACATGGAAAGCATTCTCGAGGCTCGTGACCGAAGCGCAGCAGGCAAAAGCGCACTGGGGTGTGGATTGTACCTGACGCGTGTGGTCTATCCACCGGAGGTCTTCACGCCCGTGCGCAGCCAATACCTTTGAGTCATGTCTGAGTCCACCTCTGCCAAAGCGGGAAACATCTTTGACCTGGAAACGGTCAAGGTGATTTTGGCGCAGGTGGGTCCTTACCGACGACGGTTTGTCTGGACAGGGTGTCTCGTCGTTCTTCTCTCGAGCCTTGTTTGGATTCGACCGGCGCTGATCCGGCAGGCGGTGGATGTTCACATTGCCGCCGGAGATTTGGATGGATTGTTTCGAGTGTTCCTGCAAGTGGTGCTGGTGTTGATGCTGGAAGCGGTGGTGCAATACCGCGTGACGTATTTGGCGAACTGGGTGGCCCAAAGTGTGAGCCTCGATTTGCGAGCCAAACTTTACCGCCACATCTCACGTTTCCGTTTGAAATATTTTGACCAAACACCTGTGGGAGTCCTCGTCACCAGGCATGTGAGTGACATCGATGGTGTGGCAGGGGTGTTCAGCAACGGGATTTTGAATGCCGTTGGAGACTTGTTGGCGCTGTTTGTGGTGATTGGCGCCATGTTGTTCATTGATTGGAGCCTCACCGTTGTGGTGTTGATGCCGATACCGGTGTTGCTCGTCGCGACCCGCGTGTTCCAAAAGCACATCAAGGGGGCGTTTGTCGATGTGCGAAATCAAGTGGCCAAAATCAATGAGTTTGTCCAAGAGCACGTCACGGGCATGCACATCGTTCAGGCTTTCAATCGTGAGGAGGTTGAAGCTCAGGCATTTGCAGAAATCAACAAAAACCATCGCGAGGCCAACATCCGTTCCATCTGGGCATTCAGTGTGTTCTTCCCAGTGGTCGAGATGTTGAGCGCGACAAGCGTCGGTTTGTTGCTGTGGTTGGGCATTGGCCATGTGGTCGAAGGGGAATTGACGCTGGGTGTGGTGTTGCAGTTCATTCTGTATGTGTTCATGTTGTACCGTCCCATCCGTCAATTGGCGGACCGATTCAACGTTTTGCAAATGGGCATTGTCAATGCGGACAGGGTGTTCAAGTTGCTCGAGCGCGACGACAGCATTGCCGAGCCTCAGTCGCCTCAGTCGCCGAGTTGGAAGGGGGAGATTGCATTTGAGGACGTGTGGTTTGCCTATGTTGAGAAAGAAGATGGCACTCCGGATTGGGTGTTGCGTGGGGTCAGTTTTGTGGTCAAGCCCGGAGAGCGTGTTGCGTTTGTGGGCGCGACAGGGGCGGGAAAAAGTTCCATTGTGAACTTGATTTCGAGGTTTTACGAATTCCAAAAGGGGCGCATCACCATCGATGGGGTTGACATTCGAGACATCCCGGTGGACGAGTTGAGGTCCCAAATCGGGGTTGTTCTCCAGGATGTGTTCTTGTTCAGTGGTTCACTCAGAGACAATGTGACGCTTCACGATGACACCGTGACAGACGATGCCATTTGGGATGCCATCCGCATGGTTGGGGCGGAGCGGTTCGTGGAACGTCTCCCCAATGGCCTGGATCACGACGTGCGCGAACGGGGTGCCACCCTGAGTGTGGGCCAGCGTCAACTCATTGCATTCGTGCGGGCCTATTTGAGCAATCCCCACATCCTTATTTTGGATGAGGCGACGTCCAGCATTGACAGTGAGAGTGAGCAGTGGATTCAACGTGCCACAGCGGTCTTGACCCAAGGACGAACCTCACTGCTGGTCGCTCACCGTTTGAACACCGTACGCGACGCAGACCGAATTGTGGTGCTGCACCAAGGCATGCTTTCGGAGCAGGGAACCCACGACGAGCTTGTCGCGCTTGGCAACATTTACCACGATTTGTTTGAGAAGCAATTCCTCGCCTTGGGTGGCGATGGGATTTGAGTCAGGTCCACGAGGAGGAACGCTTGTAGCCGGTGGCGGTGAGCCAAGCCACCTGTTCTCCTTGCTCATTCGTCACCTCTACGTCCACATGGACCATGCGTCCGCCTTCGGATCGCATGATGGCGCGAGATTCGATGACCTCGCCGAGCCTCACAGGGGCCAGATGTTGGATGGTGCTTGTGACGCTCACCGCGTGCCGACCTTGTGCATTCACCGCGAATGCAAGTGTGCTGTCGGCCAAGGCGTACGTGATGGCTCCATGTGCGATGCCAAAGCCATTGACCATGTCTTCTCGAATGGTCAAACGGCACCTGCATGCCCCAGGTGCACTCTGCAGGACTTCAATGCCCAGCCATCGACTCATGGCGTCGGCCTCCATCATTTGGGCCACAATGGGGTGCATCTCTTTGCTCATGCCATCAAGGTAAGTTCAGATGCATTTGAAGTGCTCAAAGGGTTCCAGACATTCGTTGCACGTGTAATGAGCCTTGCATGCTGTGCTGCCAAACGCCGAGACCATTCGGGTGTTTTGAGAACCGCAATGGGGGCAAGTGATGACCTTGCCTTCTCCTGTTAAAAACGCCCGATCTGCGCTTTGGCCATCAGGAGGGGAAATGCCATGTTGCCTCATTTTTTCATGGGCAGAGGGCAGCAGCCAATCGGTCGTCCACGGCGGGCTCAACACCACTTCAATACGTGCAGTGCGTTCGACCTCTTGAATCGCTGTGGTGACATCCTCAGAGATGACATCGGTGGCAGGACAACCAGAATAGGTGGGAGTGATGGACACGACAAGACGATCGTCTTCGACCCGAACACCCCGCACCATGCCCATTTCTTCAACGGTCAAGTAGGGGAGTTCAGGGTCGTGAACTGTTCGGACCTTGGCCCAAGCCCGCTCGATGCGTTGTTCCTCAGTCACCAAGTTGCGTTGGGGTAGGTTCGCGGCAACACCTGCATTTCCGCCAACATGTAGCTCAAATGTTCGGTATGCATGCCTTCCTTGCCGCCTTTGTGCATCCATGTTGTTTCAGGTGTCAGCAGGGTGGCCTGGGACAAACAGGCGCCAACCCGGGCGTGCCACGCCTTGGAAAGGACCTTCAATTCGGGCAGAAGGCCTGCCGCATGGCCTGCTATGTCCACGTCGTCAGCGACAAACAACTCACCTGTGTAGGCCCACAAGTCGTTCACGCTGGTTTGAACTTTCTCGTGGCTTTCGGCCGTGCCGTCACCCAGGCGAATCACCCATTTGGCCGCGTGTTCCCAATGGTATTGAAGTTCCTTCACAGCCTTGGCGGCAATCCCGGCCACTTCCGCGTCGAACAATTGCCGAGACAGGAAGGCGTAACGTTCGAGGGCGAAGGCGCTGAAAAACATGTGTCGGACGATGGTGTCCCCAAAATGACCGTTGGGCAATTCGAGCAGCAAGTGGTTTTGAAACTCGCGGTCGGTGCGGAAGAAAGCCAACTGATCTTCGTCGCGGCCGGCGTTTTCTCGTGCGCCCGCGAGCGTGTAGAAGTTCCGAGCCTGACCAATGAGGTCGAGCGCCATGTTGGACAGGGCGATGTCTTCCTCCAAAATGGGGCCGTGGCCACACCACGCTGAAAGTCGTTGTCCCAGGACGAGAGCGTCATCCCCGAGACGCAGAATCGCTTGGATGTGCTGAGCCTCGGTCATGTCACATGTTGTTCACCTCGTCGGGCAACTTGTAAAAGGTGGGGTGCCTGTAAACCTTGTCGTTGGCTGGGTCGAACATGGCGTCTTTGTCGTCGGGGCTGGATGCCGTGATGGCTTCAGCGGGGACCACCCAAATGCTCACGCCTTCTTGCCTTCTGGTGTAGACGTCACGTGCGTGCTGGATGGCCATTTCCGCATCGGCTGCGTGCAACGAGCCCACGTGCTTGTGGCCGAGACCTTGGCGGCTTCGGATGAACACCTCCCACAATGGCCACTCGTGTTGCGTGTTGCTCATGCTGCGTGGGTGGTGGGATTCGTTGTGCTTGATTGCTTGGCGGCATACGCCTTCGCAGCCTCACGTACCCATGCACCTTCGTCATGTGCCTTGACGCGCGCTTCCAGCCGCTCTTTGTTGCACGGCCCATTTCCTTGGATGACGTTGTAGAATTCGTCCCAATCGATGGCGCCAAAGTCATAATGTCCCCGGTCCTCATTCCACACGAGGTCAGGATCGGGGAGGGTCAAGCCCAGCAGTTCAGCTTGGGGCACGGTCATGTCGACAAAGCGCTGTCTCAGTTCGTCGTTGGAAAAGCGCTTGATGTTCCACTTCATGCTTTGAGAGGAGTGAAGAGAGTCGGCGTCACTTGGGCCAAACATCATCAACGACGGCCACCACCACCGGTTGAGGGCGTCTTGGGCCATCGCCTTTTGGTCTTCTGTCCCTTGTGCCAGGTTCAGCATGATTTGAAAACCCTGCCGCTGGTGAAAGCTCTCTTCCTTGCACACCCTGACCATGGCACGGGCGTAGGGCCCATAACTGCACTTGCAAAGGGGCACTTGGTTCATGATGGCCGCACCATCCACGAGCCAACCAATGGCGCCCATGTCCGCCCACGTCAGGGTAGGGTAATTGAAAATGGAGCTGTATTTCGCCTTTCCAGTGTGCAGGTCGTCGAGCATTTGCTCGCGAGTCACGCCCAACGTTTCAGCGGCGGAATACAAGTACAGACCGTGACCTGCTTCATCTTGAACTTTTGCCAGGAGAATGGCCTTTCGCTTCAGTGAAGGTGCGCGTGAAATCCAGTTTCCCTCCGGAAGCATGCCTACAATTTCGCTGTGTGCGTGCTGGCTGATTTGACGGATCAAGGTTTTCCGATACGCTTCGGGCATCCAGTCTTTGGGCTCGATTTTTTTCTCCTCCGCCACGTAGGCGTCAAAGCGTGCTTCCAGGTTCATTTCTACAGGACTCATGCGCGCGATTTTCCTCAAAATTAGCAAGACCGCCGCCTGTTGCACTTGATGACAATCACAATGTGCCCAAACCATGGTGTGGACTACTTTCGCACTCATGGCAACATTTCACGCTTTGAAGGTGCAAGAGGTCGCTCGAGAAACCTCAGATTCGGTCGTCGTCTCGTTTGATGTTCCGGATGGGCTCAAAGGAGCATTCGCCTTTCAGGCCGGACAGTACTTGACTCTGAAAACGACCATCGGTGGAGAGGAAGTTCGACGCAGCTACTCTCTGTGTTCTGCGCCTTCTGAAGGAACGTGGAAGGTGGGCATCAAAAAAGTGCCCGGAGGCAAGTTCTCAACCTTCGCCAACGACGAGCTCGAGGCTGGGGCGAGCATGGAGGTCATGGATCCCCAGGGCCGATTTGTGTTGAAAGACGGTCGAGGCCTTCACCACGTGGGCTTTGCTGCTGGGTCGGGCATCACGCCCATTTTAAGTCAAATCAAGGAAGTTCTTGCTGCCGACGAAACGGCCACCTACACGTTGTTTTACAGCAACAAAACGGCGGCCAGCACCATGTTTCGGGAGGAGCTGCAGGATTTGAAAGATCGGCATCTCGAGCGGTTGCGCTTGTTTCACTTGTTGACGCGCGAACCGGTGGATGCAGAATTGCTTTCAGGTCGCCTCGACAAACCGCGCTGTGCCGGATTGCTTTCCACGTTTTGTCAGGGACGTTCGCTCGATGCCGCGTACTTGTGCGGCCCGGAAGGCATGATCATGGAATGCAAAGACGCCCTGCTCGAAGCCGGCGTTGCAGAAGAAGACGTGCGCTTTGAGCTGTTCACCGCTGCGGGTGCGTCCCAAACCAAGACCACGGCGGCAGTGGATGCAGGCACATCATCAGATGCCGTTCCCATGCAGGTGGTGTTGGATGGCGTGACCACGTCTTTGGAATTGGCCAAAGACAAAAACATGCTTGACGCAGCCCTCGACGCTGGACTCGATGCGCCCTACAGTTGTTTGGGAGGAGTCTGCTGTACGTGCCGCGCGAAATTGGTGGAAGGCAAGGCTTCGATGAACGTCAACTACGCACTTGAGCCAGGTGAAGTGGAGCGGGGATACGTACTCGCGTGCCAAGCGCATGTGGAAGGAGAGGGGCCTGTGGTGCTTGACTTCGACCAGCAATAAGAATTGGAGACAACCAAATGAAAAGGGCTGCCTTCGTGGGCAGCCCTTTTTGTGGTTCGATTTGTCGCGTCATCAGCGCAGCAAATGACCCCCAGAACAGGGCAGGGTCTGAAAGGTTGCATTTGACCCTCAAGCGCGTTCAGACAGTTCCAGCCAGCGCATTTCAGCTTCTTCGAGCTCTTGAGTGATGCGACCGAGCGCTTCTCCCAAGGACTGTATTTGGACGTGGTCCGTCTCGTTCAACAGCGCCGCCTGCAATTCGTCTCGTTCTGCCTCCAGTTTGGGAAGGGATTGGTCGAGGGTTTCAAACTCCAGGCGCTCCTTGTAGCTGAGCCTGTTCGAGTAGTCGCCCTTGATCTCCACAGGCTTGGAATCGCCGGAGGCTTCCTTCGTGTCGGCTTGCGCGGTCTGGCGGCGTTGCATTTCCTCAGCTCGCAATGCGCGGTACTGGGAATAGTTGCCTGGGTAGTCGCGCACCGTGGTTTGGCCGTCTTCACCTAGGACCCAAACGTGATCCACAAGTTTGTCCATGAAATACCGGTCGTGAGACACCACGACAAGGCAGCCCGAGAAGTCCATCAAGAATTCTTCAAGCACGGCGAGCGTGAAGATGTCCAAGTCGTTGGTGGGCTCGTCCAACACGAGGAAGTTGGGGTTGCGCATCAGGATGCGCAGCAAATGAAGTCGCTTCCGTTCGCCTCCGCTCAGCAGGCGGATGAACTGGTGGTGCATGGCGTGTGGAAACAAGAAGCGCTCGAGAAGCTGGGCGGCGGTGAGCTTGGCGCCGCCTTTCAAGGGGATCCAATCGGCGATGTCACGCACGGCGTCGATGACCTTCCAATCTTCATTGAAGGTTCCACCTTCTTGGGCGTAATGGCCAAACACCACCGTTTCGCCCACCACGACCTTGCCAGCATCGGGGTCTTGGGTCCCGAGGATGAGATGGAGCAGGGAGGACTTGCCCGTGCCGTTGCGTCCGACAAGCCCGATGCGTTCGCCTCGCTTGAAATGGTGGGTCAACCCTTCGATGAGCAGGCGGTCGCCGTAGGCTCGTTTGACTTTGTGCAGCTCGACAATCTTGCTGCCAAGTCTTTCTGGGATGACGGTGAGGTGGAGTGGGTCCTCCTGGATGCGTTTGGCGGCTTCCGCTTTCAAGTCTTGGAAACGATCGAGTCGGCTCTTGCTTTTGGTGGTGCGCGCCGAGGGAGTGGCCCTGACCCATTCGAGTTCCCGCTTCATGTGACGTTGCGCCCGCTCTTGCACAGCCTGGGCGTTGGCACGGCGCTCGCCTCGCTTTTCGAGGAAGTAACTGAAGTTGCCGTGGTAGCTGTGCAGGGTTTGGTCTTCCAGTTCAAGGATGCGGTCACACACGTGTTCCAGGAAGTAGCGGTCGTGGGTCACCATGAGCAGGGTGGTGCCCATGGAGGCCAAACGTTGCTCCAACCACGCGATCATGTCCAGATCGAGGTGGTTGGTCGGTTCGTCCAGCACCAGAAATTCCGGCGCTTCGAGCAACACCTGCGCCAGGGCGACCCGTCGTTTTTCACCACCACTCAAGCTCGAAACCTTCCGCTCCAAATCATGCAGACTCAGTTTCCCAAGGATTTCACGCGCCCGCGCTTCGAAATTCCATCCCTCATGGGCATCCATGGCGTCGTAGGCCTTTTGCAGGGCATCACCTTCCAATCCGAGGGCCAACGCACGCTCATATTCGCGCATGGCAACCACCGCAGGACTGTCTCCCATATATAAGGTGTCCAAAATGGAGGCGCCAGGGGTGAGGTCCAGCTCTTGCCGCAGGTGTCCGTGCCTAACGCCACTGGAAAAGACGACACGCCCGCTGTCGGAAGGTTCTTGACCACAGATGCATCGCAGCAGGGTTGATTTGCCGGATCCGTTGCGTGCCACCAGCGCCACACGCTCCCCTTCCTGCAGCCCAAACGTCAAATCCTCGAACAAGGTGCGTTCCCCATACGTTTTGGTAAGGCCCTCCACAGACAGCATGTTTCTCCTCTCAGCCATGGCGCAAAGTTAGGCCCTGATTGCAGCAGAGGGCGAGAGATGCACACAACCCCATGACGACCAGGCTGTCACTCATGCATTTGCAGTTTTTCACATAGTCTTGTTCTTATTATATTTGCGCCGCCTTTTGAGGAATTGAAGAAACGCGGTTCCTTTGGGGTGTTCATTTAAACCAATTCAAATGAAAAATTTCTTTATCGCCGCCATCTCGATGGCAATGGTTTCTTCAGCGTTTGCTCAGTTGCAGCCTCAAGGAACTTGGTACCTCGGTACCGCCAATGCTCCCGAAGCATTGAACATCTTCTCTGACGGGTTGAACATGACCCCAACCATTGGCTACGCCATTTCCGACAACGTTGTGTTGACATTGGATTTGGGTATTGCTGGTACAACGATGGACGAGTTTGATCTGCTCCGTCCAGACTCAACGGTGTACAACTACACCATCACCAATGTTGTTTCTGAAGCATATTCAGACACTACGTTCAGCGACTTTATTACCGCAGGTGGTGACACTGTATCAATCCCTCAGGTGAATAATTACCCAGAGGTGACAGAGACTGTTGATGCTGACTCGACATCTTACTACAATACGTCGTACAACGAAACAACTGAAACAAGCAAAGTGAACTTTGCTATCGGTCTTCAGTACTTCTTCGATGACAACTACTTCGTACGTGGTGCAATCAACTCAAGCACACACACAACTACTGTGACCAACGATCTTGGCTCAACTGAAACCGAAGAGAACAGCTTTGGCTGGTCAGTCGGTGCTGGTAAGTTCATCTCTGTTCGTGAGAACTGGTACCTCACTCCTGAAGTGCGTTACACAGGCATGAGCATGGGTGACGATGCAAGCGAAGGTGACTTGTCATTCCGTGTCGGTCTCGGCTTGCGCTTCTGATTGAAGCCACACAATTGAATTAGAAAGGGGGCTTCGGCCCCCTTTTTTTTGTGTCTAATTTTGCAGGAAGCACAAGAAGATGTGGAAAGCGAAGCCCTGGAAGGAACTGACAAGAGATGAGTTGCATGGCCTCATTCGTTTGAGGGTGGATGTGTTTGTTGTGGAGCAAGATGGCGCCTACAGTGACGTGGATGGGAAAGACCTCAGGGCATGGCATGTTTGGGCTGAAAGTGTGGATGCATCCAAGGGCATGCCAATGCTGGCATGTGCACGTGTGCTTGGTCCAGGCGTGAGTTATGCGGAGCCGAGCATTGGAAGGGTTGCGACCCGACGCGATCGGCGAAGCGAAGGACTCGGCAAGGAGCTCATGAAGCAGAGCATCGATGTGTGTGATCGCACATGGCCAGGACACAACATCCGCATTTCAGCGCAGTGTTACCTGGAGTCGTGGTACGGTGAGTTGGGATTTGTTTCTGTTGGGGAGCCCTACCTTGAAGATGGCATCCCGCACATCCAAATGCTTCGATCAGCCAGCGTTTGATACGTCGTTGGCTTCTTTGCCAAGGGCCATGTCCGCACCTTCTTGTTGCACGGCTGCCTTCACGAAAGAAACGAACAGCGGGTGTGGCTCGAGCACGGTAGAGGCGTACTCTGGATGAAATTGGGACGCCACAAAGTAGGGGTGGCTCGGAATCTCCACGATTTCAACCAGGTTGGTGTCTGGATTCGTGCCGGTGGCCGTCATGCCAGACGCTTCGAACTGCTCGAGGTACGCGTTGTTGAATTCGTAGCGGTGGCGGTGACGCTCATTCACTTCAGAAACATTAACGTACGCGCGCTCTGCCTGAGAATTGGGCTTGAGTGCGCAGGGGTATTCACCGAGACGCATGGTGCCTCCCATGTTGGTGATGCTCTTTTGTTCTCCCATCAAATCGATCACAGGATGGGGGGTGTACTCCTTGATTTCCGTGGAGTGCGCGTCCTCAAGGCCCAACACGTTTCGTGCGAATTCAACCACGGCACATTGCATGCCCAGGCAAATCCCAAAGAAGGGGATGCCGTTTTCTCGGGCATGTTGAATGGCCAACAGTTTGCCATCAATCCCTCGCGATCCAAATCCTGGCGCAACGAGGATGCCATGCAATCCGTCCAAGCGTGAATTGGTATTGTCAGGAGTGAGTTGTTCGCTGTGGATCCAATCCACCACGACTTCGGTTTCCAACAAGGCTCCGGCATGATCCAAGGCTTCGGCGATGCTCTTGTAGCTGTCTTTCAGCTCGACATACTTGCCCACAAGTCCAATGCGAACGTGGCCTTGGGGGTTCTTGTAGCGCCGCAAAAAGTCTTTCCAGGCGTCGAGGTTGGCTTCGGTGTCTCCGCCGTCCATGCCGAGTTTTTTGAGCACCACTTCGTCAAAGCGCTCGTCCTGCATCAAAAGCGGCACGTCGTAGATGGTGTCGGCGTCAATGCTTTCAATGACCGCATCGATCGCCACGTTGCAAAACCGCGCCAATTTTGTGCGCACGTTGCCTGGCAGAGGGTGTTCGGTCCGGCAAACCAGCACGTCGGGTTGCACTCCAAATTCGAGGAGTTGCTTGACGGAGTGTTGCGTGGGCTTGGTTTTCAATTCCCCTGCTGCCGAGAGGTATGGCACGAGTGTCAAGTGCACAACCAAGGTGTCTTCAGGGGATTCCCACTTCATTTGCCTCACCGCCTCGATGTAGGGCAGAGACTCAATGTCGCCCACCGTGCCGCCGATTTCCGTGATGACAAAATCGTAGTCGTTTTTGGAGCCTAGGATTTGAACACACCGCTTGATTTCATCCGTGATGTGCGGGATGATTTGAACGGTTTTGCCCAAGTACTCCCAACGGCGCTCTTTGTCAATGACACTCTGATAGATGCGCCCGGTGGTGATGTTGTTGGCTTGGGTGGTTTGTACGTTCAAAAAGCGTTCATAGTGCCCCAAGTCCAAATCGGTCTCGGCACCATCCACCGTGACGTAGCATTCGCCATGTTCGTATGGGTTCAGCGTTCCCGGATCCACATTGATGTATGGATCGAGCTTTTGAATGGTCACGCGGTATCCTCTTGCTTGCAGGAGTTTGGCCAACGACGCACTGACGATGCCCTTGCCAAGGCTGCTGCTTACCCCGCCAGTGACAAAGATGTAGCGGCTGTTGCGCCCACTCGAGAGCGCGTCAGTGGCAGAGGAAGAAGATGAAAGAGGCATGTCCCGTGATTACGGGATTCAAAGGTAGGTCATCAAGGCCTTTTGGGAAGATGGTCTAACGTGGAAGGCCGTTTGAGTTGTTCACGTCGCATTCACAACCACGTCAAACCTCCTCCTTTTCACGGGCTTCCATGCTCTGGGTCAGCGCCTTGGCCCATTGGAATTCCTGCAAAAACTCCTTGGCAACAATCCGAAACAACGTGTAGGTGGGGATGGCGAGGACCATGCCACCAGCACCGGCCATCGATCCGGCCACCGAAATCACCACAAAGATTTCGAGAGGGTGCGCGAACACGCGTTTGGCGAAGATGACGGGCTGCGTGAAGACATTGTCCACACCTTGGGCTGCCAGATAAACGGCCAGAGCCCACCCAAAGTCGTTCAAGAGAACGCCGCTTGAAATCATCACGAGCACCCCAGCACCCAAGCCCAACATGGGCCCCATGTAAGGAATCAGGTTGAACAAGCCAGCCAACAAACCAAGCAGCCAGCCATGTGGAATGCCGAGCAAGGTCAAACCCAAGCCAACCACACCGGTGACGATGCTGACCTGAATCACCAACCCTCCAAAATAGCGGGTGAGAAGGTGGCCAGACCGCTCAAAAATTCTGGCCATCGCCGGCTTTTTGGCTTCTGGAGTCAGTCCCAACACCAAATCGGTGAACAGAGAGGGTTCCCTCATCAGGAAAAATGCCATGAACACCACCGAAAACGTGGTAACAAACACATTGCCGATGGAAGACAAAATGCCTGAAAAAACAGAGCCGGCATCGTCGATCCGAATCAGCTCCAATGCCTGTTCAGCCAAAAAGGCGCTGTTGGCCATCCCTTTTCCGCTCAGGTCAATGCCTGCAGTCCAGGTGTCGACCAGAGCAAGCGCCTGGTTCCAGTGGATGGTCAGCTGGGCTGCATCGAGACGGGAAAGTGCCGCAATTTGTTCTTGCACCAACGGGGCAAAGAGCATCACAACGCCTGTGGACAACAACAGCATCAATGTCAACGCACTTGCTGCACCCACGTTGTGACCAAGAGCATGTCGGCCGATGCGCTTTTGAGCCACCCAGGAGACCACAGGTTTTCCAATGAAGCTCAATGCCACCGCAGCAAGGAAGTACAGCATCAACGACTGAAACCGCCAAACAAACGCCACCAACAAGGCGCCTGCCAAGAGCCATTGCCAACGTCCTTGGGTCATGAGATGAGCATGGATTTGGGGGTGATCAGACTGCGAAGTCGCCCTGTTCCGGCAAAAGCCTCTTCCCAAGAGGAAATTTGCAACTCCACTTCTGCAAGTCCGCAAGTGGGCATCCAGATGGGTTGGTCTGTCAACCGTTCTACCAATTCGCTCACTCCTGGGTTGTGTCCCACAATCCACCCGCTTTCCCAATTGTCAGACCATTGGGCAATCCACGAAAGCCACGCTCTGTCGGAAGCGAGGTAGGCTTCTGGTTGGACGTGAATGGCATCCGTCGATTCATCCCATGCTTGGCAGAGCATCTCGGCAGTCGCCAGGGTTCTGCTGGCCGGACTTGTGAGCAAGGGTGCTCCTGGGACGCGTGCGTCGCGTGTCCATTGTCCAAGCTTGGAGGCGTCGTTTTCTCCTCGGTTGGTCAACGTTCGCTCCACGTCAGGCCTGCCTCCGCTGGGCTCTGCTTTTCCGTGCCGAATGACAAACAGACGCTTCATGTCCTGTAAGGTCGGACAAATGACGCTATGAATCGTTCCAAGGTGAGATTGAAATGTTAGGCGCATCTAAACATTGTCGCAAGGGCGTACCTTTGTTGGATGTCTCGAAGCACTCAACGCGAAGACCACTTGAAGGCATTGTATGCACTCGGTGCCAGGCAAGAGGGAGGTTCTGATTGGGTTTCCACCACTCAGATGGCGGCTCATTTGGGGGTCAAACCGCCCAGCGTGACGGCCATGGTGCAGGTGTTGACGGAGTTGGGGTGGGCTGAGCACAGGCCGTACCACGGTGCCCGGCTCACCGATGCTGGCCAAAAGTTGGCCCTCTCGCTTGTGCGCAAACACCGGTTGTGGGAAACCTTTCTCGTGGACAGGTTGGGATTCGACTGGGATGAGGTCCATGACATCGCCGAGCAACTTGAACATGTCGACAGTGTGGAGTTGGTGGAACGACTCGACGCATTTTTGGGCCATCCCACCAGCGACCCGCATGGCGACCCCATTCCCAAGCCTGATGGCACCTTTCATCCGCAGCAGGAAACCATGCCTCTCTCCAGCTTGATTCCCGCACGTCGTTGCGTGGTCGCAGGTGTTCGAGGAGGCGATGACCATACGCTGTCCGCCTTGAAATTGCGAGGCATTGGCCTCGGGAGTGTGTTGACAGCCCCGGACATCGCCACGTTGCCCACCGCATGGTTGGATCAATTGTGGGTGCATCCTGAAATCGACTTGGAAGGACAACAAGATGAATGAATTGATCGCCTGGTTTGAAGGGCTTGGCCCTGTGATGGCAGCATTGGTCGCCACGCTGTTCACGTGGGGGATGACCGCTGCGGGTGCGGCGTTGGTGTTTCCCTTCAAGACGATGAACCGCCGGTTGTTTGACGGGATGTTGGGCTTCACCGGAGGGGTGATGGTCGCAGCGAGTTTTTGGTCGTTGTTGGCGCCTGCCATCGACATGGTCGGGGGAGAAGGGTTTGCCAAAGTGGGGCCGCCCGCCATTGGGTTTGCGCTCGGAGCGTTGTTCATTTATGGCCTCGACAAGTTGACACCTCATCTGCACATCAATTTCAAGAAAGAAGAAGCGGAGGGTCCCAAGACCAACTGGCATCGAACGACCTTGCTCGTGTTGGCCATCACCCTGCACAACATCCCTGAGGGATTGGCAGTGGGGGTGTTGTTTGGCGGAGCGGCATTGGGCTTGGATGGGGCCACCACGGCAGGTGCTGTGGCACTCGCCATTGGCATTGGCATTCAGAATTTTCCCGAAGGCTTGTCCGTCAGCATGCCACTGCGCCGCGAAGGGGTTTCGCGCAGAAAGGCGTGGTGGTACGGCCAACTTTCAGCTGCAGTGGAACCCGTCGCCGCAGTCGTGGGTGCCTTTGCCGTCATGGCCATGCGCCCAATCCTTCCATATGCGCTGGCATTCGCAGCAGGGGCCATGCTCTACGTTGTTGTGGAAGAAGTCATCCCAGAGACACAGCGTGACAAATACACAGATGTGGCCACACTTGGGTTCATCGGTGGCTTCATCGTCATGATGTCACTGGACGTGGGGCTGGGCTGAATTCGACCCCGCCAAAGCGACCACTGCTCATCATCAGCAACACGTGGTTTTGGGACGGCACAGCCTCGAGCCGCCTGTGAAGAATGGTTTTGTCGGTGATGACTTCAAGGGTGTCACGCCCAAAGGCCTCACGAACGAATGCAGCGTCCAATTCGGGAAGTCGTTTGTGTTTCACCACTTCTGGGTCGAAGTACACCACGGCGTGGTCCACTTCATTCATGGCATCCATGTACTGGGGAATGAACGCGCGATTCAAGCTGCTGAAGGTGTGCAA
Organism: Bacteroidota bacterium; assembly: GCA_036339415.1. GTDB lineage: Bacteria > Bacteroidota > Bacteroidia > Flavobacteriales_D > Sanyastnellaceae > UBA11663. The sequence continues at coordinate 21,338 of JAYZBB010000032.1, forward strand.
TTCAAACACGGCTGTGACGCTTCGGTCTGGGAACTGACCAACGACAGAAGCCTGCGTGGCGCGGAGTTTGGACGGGGCGTGGGCAAAATCGCGGAATGCCACGAAGTCCGAATCCACGTCTTCGTGCATGACTTCAAGCCTTCTGGCTGCACCGGTGAAGTCGACCATGTGACGGTCAAAATCTTCATTTGCCATGCCCATGGCCTCGCAGCAACGTCTGGCGGCGACCAAATTTTGCATGTTGTGTGCTCCGAGCAAGGCCATGTCGAGGGACGCCCCAGTGTCAAAGGTGACTCGACTGCCCTGAGAAGTGGGCGCATGGCGCGGCGTCTTGTATCCAATCCATTGCAGGTCAGATCGCTCGGTTTTCATCTTGTCCACTACGCTGTTCAGCAAGGCGTCTTCGGTGCAATGGACCACGGTCCCACGGGGCTCAACGGTGTTGAGGTACAGACGAAATTGTTCGATGTAATTCTCCTCTGTGGGGAACACATTCACGTGGTCCCAGGCAATGCCCGTGATCACGGTGACGTGGGGGCCGTACCACAGGAATTTGGGCCTCATGTCAATGGGACTGCTCAAATATTCGTCGCCCTCAATGACCGCCCATTCGTGGTCTTCTTGGAGGTCCACCATGCGGTCAAACCCGTCCAATTGTGCGCCCACCATCAAATCGGTGGGTCGACCTTCTTTGCGCATGGCGTGAAGGATCATGGACGTGACGGTGGTTTTTCCATGGCTTCCGGCCACCACCATTCGCTTTTTGTTTGCGGTGGCAAACCGCAAAAACTCGGGGTAACTCTGGATGGTCAATCCAAGTTCTTGTGCGCGTTGCAATTCCGGATTGTCGGTTCTGGCGTGCATGCCGAGGATGACCACGTCAATGTCATCGGTGATGCGGTCCACGTGCCACCCGTCTTGGGCAGGCAACAACCCGGCACGTTCAAGGCGGCCGCGGCTGGGCTCAAAGATTTGGTCGTCGCTGCCCGTCACTTTGTGACCGGCATCTGACAAGGCAAGGGCGAAGTTGTGCATGGCGCTTCCGCCGATGGCGATGAGATGAATCCGCATGAAGGAAAGTTCACATCTTTTCGTGGGTGGATTGGGAGAGATGCCTGACACTTTCTCACATTCGCAACATGAGAACCTTCACCTTGGCAAGGCAATGGCATCGAGAGGCATGGTCGCTGTTGCGGGGGCCTCTGAAGTGGTGGTTTTTGCCTGCGGCAGCGTTGACGTTGGCCCTGTCTGCGCTGGGTTGGTGGGGTATATCGGCCCTCGCGCTGTCGGTTGCGGACGTGGCGTTGGCTTGGGTTGCCCCAGAGCACGAGGTCGGTTGGGCGCATGCGGCGTTGGAGTGGTTGCTTTGGCTTGTGTTGTTGGCGGTCAAATTGAAACTGACCAAATACATTGTGCTTGTGGTCATGGGCCCCTTGTTTGCCGCGGTGAGCGAAGCGGTGGAAGCCCAAATTCAAGGACACACCGCGCCGTTCTCCCTGCGCCAATGGATTCGCGACATCCTCAGAGGCGTCCGTTCGGCAGTCTGGTTGGCTTTGTTTGAGTGGACGACAGTGGCCTTGCTTTGGGCTGTGGGGTTGTTGGTGCCTGTGTTGAGTCCCTTCACCTTGACACTGGCATGGTTGGTGGGCGCATGGGCGTACGGGGCGTCAGTCATGGATTACGTCTGGGAGCGTCAAGGAAAAGGGGCCTTTTCAGGTTGGCGGTCGTCGCTCCGACGCATGGACGTGGCACTCGCTTGCGGCGTGCCGTTTTCGCTTTGGATGTCCATCCCCGTGTTGGCTTGGACGGTCGGCCCCTTGATGGGAGGGATGGGAGCCACAGCCGCGGCCTCCGTGGCCCTGACAAATCGGGAGGGGCGTCAGCCCGCAACCACCTGAATCTTCACCCCGAGGGCTTCCAGGTCGTCGAAGAACGCGGGATAGCTTTTTGCCACCGCTTCCGCGCCCTCAATTTCTATGGGCTGGCCGGCTGCCCCAAACAGCGCTGCCGCCATGGCCATCCGGTGATCTCCGTGCGACGACATTCGCCCAGGTTTCACGTCTCCAGGATACACGGTCATGCTGTCCTCATCGGGGTTGAGCACCACGTCGATGCCCACCTTGGCCCATTCCTGTTGAATGGCAGTCCCTCGGTCTGATTCCTTGTTGGCCAAACGGTGCAATCCTTTGAATGTGCTGGGATTTTTGGCAAACGCGGCCAGTGCGGCCAACGGCGGGAACAGGTCTGGACAATCGGTCAAATCGGCATGGAAGGCCTTGGGTTGGCCGGCCATCACTTGGACGCCTTCGTCGGTGCCTGCAAGCCGACAACCTCCAAACAGCAGCACACCTTTGATGGACTCGTCAGCTTGGGTGTAGGCGTTGTCGAGGCCTTCCACGTTCAAGTGGTGAGGCGCACAAAGCAATCCGAGGGCTATCAAAAACGCGGCGGCAGACCAATCTCCGTCCACGGCAGCGTCCATGGCTGTGGCCCTTTGTTTGCCTGGAATGCGAACGTGCAGGCTGCGGCCTTCGTCCTCAAGAACATCCACCACAATGCCCATGTCTTCCAGGACTTCGAGCGTCATGTGGAGGTAGGGGCGGCTCACCACATGCTCGATGTGAAGTTCGGAATCCGCATCAGCGTAGGCCAAGGCGCACAACAGGCCGGTCAACACTTGGCTGCTGCCAGCGCTGTCGAGCGACACATTCGCGCCCCGAAGCGGGCCCTCAATGCGAAGCGCTTCACCCGGGGCCGCGCCGTGCACCGTCACGCCGAAGGCTTTCAAAGCGTCGGCCAGTCCTGACATGTCTCGCTGGCGCAACGTCCCTTCGCGTTGAAAATTCAAGGGAGTGTCATGGAGGGATGAGAGGACGCCAAACATGCGCAACCCCAAACCGGACTCGCCTGGGGTCAACGTGTCGGTGCGTGGCGCCAAAGGAAAGGCCCCGTGGATGGCCACGGCGTCGTCGCCCAATTCGATGTCGGCGCCAAGTTGGGCGGCCATCATCAACGCGCTCGTGCAGTCGTCGCATTCTGAAGGACGGCGAATCATGGTGCGACCTTGGGCCAACATGGCCACGGCCACCATCCGCTGCATCACACTTTTGCTGGGGGGCGCCCAAACGGTGTCACCCGTCAACTTGCCCGGAAACACACGCAGGATCATGCTTGCGGCTTGCGTCCGGTGTAGATGGTGGCGATGGCGCCGGTCAAGCCTTTGGCCTTCACATCGACGTACCCCGCTTTGCGCATTTCCTCCAAAAAGGCCTCGCCCTCAGGGAAGGCTTGCACACTCTCGGGAAGGTAGGTGTACGCTGCAGGGTCTTTGCTTACCCATTTGCCAATGGTGGGCATGATGTGTTTGAAATACAAACCAAACACCTGCTTGATGGGGAAGTGCTTGGGTTTGCTGAATTCGAGCACCAGTCCCATGGCTCCGGGCTTCAGGACGCGAAGCATGTCTTGAAGACCGCCTTGCAAATTTTCGAAGTTGCGGACGCCAAACGCCACCGTGAACGCGTCGAACGACCCATCGTCGAACGGCAGGGCGACAGAGTCGCCTTGGATGAGTTCAATGCGGTCGTTCCAACCACGTGCAGCGATTTTCTCTCGGCCCACGTCGAGCATGCCTGCGCTGATGTCCACGCCGGTGACGTGCACATCCAGCCCCATGCGTACCGCTTCAATGGCGAAGTCCGCAGTGCCCGTCGCCACGTCGAGAAGCTTTTCTGGTTTCTCGTTGCGCAGGATGCGAATGCAGGCTTTGCGCCACAACACGTCAATGCCCAATGAGAAGAAGTGGTTCAGGAAGTCGTAGCGGTGCGCAATGCCATCAAACATGCGGGCCACTTGGTTCTTTTTGGCTTCCTGTTCAGGGGTGACGTAAGGGGTGATGCGTGTGCCCATGACTGTGGTTTGGTCTAAAGATGGTTGAAGGATTCCGGCCATCGGCCTCATCCCACCATGGTGTGGCCTTCTGGGTATTTGAAATGCGAATGAGAGGTCCGTCCGCCCACGGCAAACGCAACGGTGAGGGTGCCGACACGCCCAACAAACATCGCCAAAGCGAGCACCATCTTGCCCAGGTCACTCAGGTCTGGTGTCAAGCCTGTACTCAAGCCCACCGTACCCATGGCGCTGACATGCTCAAAGGCAAGGTCAAAAAATGTGGTTTCTCCACTGGCCAGCAAAGCCTCTTCGGTGAGGGTCAACACAAACACGCCCACCAAGTTGCCCACGAGGAAAAACAGCAGCACGCTGTAGGCGCGGGAACGAAGGATAGGCCCAATGGAGCGTTTGAACAATTGTACGTGGTCTCCTCCGCGAACGGTGCGCCAGACGTCCGCCAGAACTATGGCCAGGGTGGACGTCTTGATGCCGCCGCCCGTTGAGCTCGAAGAGGCGCCAATGAACATGAGCACCAGCAACAAGAAGAGCATGGGCATGCCCACGTCCCCGATGTCCACGGTGTTGAACCCGCTGGTGCGGGTGACGCTTTGAAACACCGAAGTCGTGAATTTGCCAAACCACGACATGCCCTCCATCGTGCCGTGCCATTCGAGCGCAGCAAAAGACAAGGTGCCTAACGCCACCAGGATCAGTGAGAAGTAGAGGGCGATTTTGGCGGGGAAGGAGATGGTTTTCCAAGGTTGCTGCATGCGTTCTCGCAGCTTGCTCACATCGAACAGGTCAAACATGGCCACCATGCCCAAGGCTCCCAAGAACACCAACACCGTGATCACCCAATGCACCAGCCAATTTTGGGCCACCCAAGGATGCGCCAATCCGTTAGTGAACAAGGTGATGCCCGCGTTGTTGAAGGCCGACACGCTGTGAAACACAGAAGAGAAGAGGCGCTCGCCCCAATTTCCAAACGGCACTTCTGGTGACCAAAGGGCCATCAGTGCCGCAGCGCCGATGGCTTCCAAGCCCAAACACCACATCACGACCTTGCCCAAGCTCCCTGAGCTGCCCAGCAAGCTGTCGCTGTTGACAAAGTCCTCGATCACTTCATGTTGTTTGACGGCCACGCCAAATTTGGACGCCAGGGCCAAAAAGCTGCCAAAGGCGATGAAGTTCAATCCACCAAGTTGAATCAGGAACAGGAGCACCCAATGTCCTTTGGCCGTGAAATAAGTCATGGTGTCCACGCTCATCAGACCCGTCACGCAGGTGGCGCTCGTGGCCGTGAAGAACGCGTCGACCAGTGGCATGCCTCCAGCAATGGTCGTCATTTCAGGCATGCTCAACAACCAGGTGCCCACCACGATCAGCAGGACAAAACTCAGGATGAAGATGACTGCGGGATGCAGATGGACGCGGGGCAGCCGTGACCCAGGCCGCATCCATTCCATCAGGACGGCCACAAACAAATAGCCTTGAACCAGGAAGGTGCTGAAATCCCCGATGCTAGGCATGAGGGTGGCCAGTCCTTGGCCCAATGGAGGCGCACCAAGGAGCACGTCTCCAGCTCCCTCGATCAACAGAATCAACATCACCAAACCTTCTGCCCACGTTTCGCGAAAAAAGGTTTTGGGATGAAAGTGGTAGAGCACACGCAATCCGTAGTGAAGAACGTAAAAGGCGAAGCTGAACTTGACCACGTCGAACAACCGTTCGGCCGTCTCGGCGTCGTGGTCGTATCCGTAGTACACCGCGAGCACAGAAAGCGCAGACAGGTTGACCAACAACGTGAGCCACTGAAAGGCACCGAGCACGCGTTCCTTGCTGTCGTACAGCCACACGTTGACGCGCTCTCTGAAAGACTGCAAGCTCATGCCGTCGTTGGTTTTAGCTCGCTGAGCCGAGTCAATTCACGTTCCAACCCCCCACGGCCCATGGGGACCACCCCCACTTTTTCGCAGACCCATCCGCCCGCGAGGTTGGCCACGGCGGCAATGGACTCGGGATCTCTGCCGGCCGCAAGCATCAACGCTGCGGTCGCAATGACGGTGTCTCCTGCGCCACTCACATCCACCACCTCCCGTTTCAATGCGTTCAAGTGAACGTGATTCACACCTTGACTGGGCGCATGGATCCATGCGCCATGTTCGCCCAACGTCACCAAGGCACACGCACATCCAAGGGTGTTCATCAGCCTGTCCACGGCATGAACCATGGACTCGCGACGGGACGGATCTGCGGGTGCCTCCAAAGACAACCCCTCGTTGAGTTCTTTCAAATTGGGCTTAAAGAGGGTGACGTTTTGGTAGCCTGCGAAACGTCGCAACTTGGGGTCCACAGCCACGGGGATGTCCGCTTTTTCACATCGCTCCAGGATACTTTGGATGAGGTCTGGTGTCATGAGCCCCTTGTCGTAATCCTCCAGCACCACAACTTTCGGCGGTTCATGAGAGGCCAGAAGCGACTCAAAAGCACGAACCGCATGTTCGGTCACCTTGGCTGCAACATCGGTCGTGGACTCTTCATCCACACGGAGGACGTGCTTGTCGCTGCTGATGATGCGGGTCTTGACGGTGGTGGGGCGCTCGGGGTCCACAATCAAATGCGTTTGGCACATGCCCGACAACAACTCGGACAGATGAGTTCCAGCCTCGTCGTCACCCACGACGCTGATGAGCTCCACCTGAGCGCCTAGCGCATTCAAATTCTTCACAACGTTGCCAGCTCCTCCAACCCGTCGTTCACGTCGTTCGATGTCCACCACGGGAACGGGCGCCTCGGGACTCATTCGATGAACCTGACCCCACATGTAGGCGTCCAACATCAAGTCCCCAATCACGCACACGCGTGGCGACGACCAAGGGAGTTGCTTCAAATCCAAGTAAGATGGACGGGTGCCCATGAGGTCAAAGGTCGGAACTTCTTGCCCTTATGCAGTTAGTTGCCTGCATGCGGCGTCAATGCGACGCACCGCTTCTTGCAACACGTCATCGGCGGCCGCGTAGGAAAGACGAATGCATTCCGGCGTGCCAAATGCCGCACCACTGACGGACGCCACCTTGGCTTCTTCTAACAAGTAAAATGCCACATCGTTGGCGTCGTTCAATGTTCTTCCATTGAAGGACTTGCCAAACAACGCCGACACGTCTGGAAACACATAGAATGCCCCCATTGGTTGGTTCACTTTGAAGCCGGGCACCTTGCTCAACCCGTCGACCATGAGCGCCCTTCTGCGGCGAAAGGCATCCACCATGTCTGACACCAAGGCTGGCTGTGCTTCAAGTGCAGCGGCCGCAGCGGCTTGGGTGATGCTTGAGGGCGCAGAGGTGAATTGTCCTTGGATTTTGGTGCATGCCGCTGCAATCCAGGTGGGTGCACCGATGTAGCCCAAGCGCCAACCTGTCATCGCAAACCCTTTGGAAATGCCATTGACGGTGACTGTGCGCTCCCACATGCCTGGTTGCGCGGCCATGGAAGTGTGCTTGTCCGTGAAATTGATGAGTTCGTAGATCTCATCACTCACCGTGATGATGCGGTCATGTTGACGAAGGACGTCAGCCAATGCGGCCGTTTCCGCTTCGGTGTAGACCGAGCCCGACGGGTTGCATGGTGACGAGTACATCACCAGTCGGGTCTTGGGTGTGATGGCGGCTGCAAGTTCATTTGGCTGAATCTTGTAGTCGTTGTCAATGCTCGTGGGCAACACCACAGGAACCCCACCCGCCACTTTGACAATTTCCTCGTAGCTCACCCAAAATGGAGCCGGGAGGATGACCTCATCACCGGGGTCGACCAGCGACAGAACGACATTGGCAAGGCTTTGCTTGGCGCCAGTGCTGACCACAACTTGATCCATGGTGTATTCAAGTCCGTTGTCACGCTGAAACTTCTCCACAATGGCCTTTCTCACTCTCGGTGTGCCAGGCACGGGGGTGTAATGCGTTTCATTGGCCTCGATCGCATCGATGCCGGCTTGTTTCATTTCAGCGGGGGTGTCAAAGTCGGGTTCTCCCAGCGAAAGAGAAATCACATCGATGCCTTGTTCTTTCAACGCTCGCGCTTTCCGTGCCATGGCGATGGTGGCGGATTCGCTCAAACGTTGGAGGAGGGCGGAGGTGGTATGTTCCATGGAGAGGTGGCGTGTCCTGGTTTCAGAACCGCAAAATTAGGCCGTGGAAAGGACATTCAGGAACGCTGGGTCAGGGAAATCAAACCCAACCCTGTTGCTGTGATGAGCCCGTTGACAGGCAACAAGGCAAAGCCAAAGCTGAACCCCCACAAGGAAACCGCAACTTGTTCCAGCGCATAGCCTGCAAAGGGCGAGGCCACGCAAACAAGAGGGATGAGTGAGGCGTTGGGGTTCCATTTTGAAAACATGCCTACGCCAAACAGTCCGAGGAGAGGGCCATAGGTGTAGTTCGCCACGGTGAACAGGGCGGCCACAACGGACGTGTCGTTGACGGCTCGGAACACCATGATCACCAACCAAAGCAACACAGCCATGCCGAGGTGAACGCGTTGACGAACGGACTTGGCGCGTTCGACGCTCATGCGCGGTGTGTCCAGGACATCGATGCACGTAGAGGTTGTCAGTGCCGTCAATGCTGAGTCGGCAGAGCTGAACGCCGAAGCCAACAAGCCGACAACAAAAGCAACACCTAAGACTGGGCCAAGACTGCCGCCCATGGCCACCATGGGGTACAAGCGGTCTGTGGCTTCAGGCAGGGCCATCCCAATGGTTTCTGCGTGCATCCAAAGCAGAGATCCCATGGTCAAAAACAGCACGTTGGCCCCGACCAAAATGACAGTGAAGGTGGCCATGTTCCATTGGGCTTCCTTCAAGTTGCGGCAGGCCAAGTTCTTTTGCATCATGTCTTGGTCGAGCCCTGTCATGGCAATGGTGACAAACATGCCTGCCAGGATGTGTTTGAGCCAGTGGTTGTTCAGGTGCCAGTCGTCCATCACCCACACTTGGGTCAAGTCGGTGGAGGCAACCACCTCAGGCAAAGCAGACCAGCTGTGGCCACCTGCGTTGAGGATGCCGCCAATCGTCAACACAACCGCCAGCAACATGCACGCCGTTTGAAGGGTGTCTGTCCAAATGACCGTTCCCATGCCGCTTTTGCGGGTGTAGAGATAGATGACAGCCAAAATGGCCGCTGTGGTCAGGCCAAACCACCACCACGGCGTGATGCCCCCGAACAGTGGCTCCAACACCAGGACGTCGATCACCAACGCCACCAAAAAAAGTCGAAACGAGGCGCCAATGACCCTGCTGATCAAGAAAAAAGCTGCGCCCGTTTTGTGTGCTTCCAAGCCAAACCTCCCTCCGAGAAATCCATAAATGCTCGTGAGTTTTAGCTTGTAGTATAAAGGCAGGATAATGGTTGCAACAACCACATATCCAATGCAATAGCCAACGACCATTTGCATGTATGTCCATTCCTGATCTCGAACCCAACCTGGAATGCTGAGGAAGGTCACCCCTGAAAGTGAGGCACCGACCATCCCAAAGGCCACGACGTGCCACGGCGCGTTTTGTCCTGCCACAAAAAACCGGCTCTCGGAGTTCGTGGCCGACGCGTTTCTCGAGGACCATTGAGCAATGCCCAACAGCACGCCCGCATAGACCAACGCAATGAGCAAAACGGACAATGGCGTCATGTGGTCAAATGTACGTGCAGAAGCGCACGGTGACCTTTCGACGTGAAGTACCTTCGCATGGTGCAACTTCCCTCGAGATTGATTGAAGCAGCAGTGGATCAAATGGCCACCCTGCCCGGAATTGGCCGGAGGACAGCTCTTCGACTGGTGCTGAACATGTTGGGACGCGATGAGGAAAGGGTGCGCGACTTTGCCGAAGCCATGGTGGCCATGAGAGAAGGCGTCAAGCCTTGTAGCGTGTGTCACAACCCCACAGAGGATGAGATTTGCAACATCTGTGCGAATCCACACCGGGATGCGTCGACCATTTGTGTGGTGGAGGACGTACGCGATCTGCTCGCTTTGGAAAGCATGGGTGAGTATCGAGGGCGGTACCACGTGCTTGGAGGGGTCATCAGTCCGATGGACGGCATTGGTCCGGCTGACTTGAATGTCGACAGCTTGGTCTCTCGGGCCACAACGGACGAAGTGAACGAGGTGATCTTGGCGTTGCCCGCTTCGATGGAGGGGGACACGACAGCTTTTTATCTTGCGAAACGACTGAAAGAAACGTCCACATTGCTGACGGCGCTGGCCCGCGGCGTCGCCGTCGGTGAGGCACTCCAGCATGCAGATGAAGCCACGCTTTCGAGTTCGTTGTTGAACCGCCTTCCATATCAAGGGTGACGGATCTCAGTGTCATCATCGTCAGCTACAACGTTCGAGCGTTTCTCGAGCAATGTTTGGTGTCCGTTCAACGGGCGAGTGAAGGGCTCTCTTTGGACGTTTGGGTGGTTGACAACAGGAGCGTAGACGGTTCTGTTGACATGGTCCAAATGCGTTTCCCAGAAGTGCACCTGATTGCGAATGAAGAAAATGTAGGCTTCTCCAAGGCCAACAATCAGGCCATCTCTCGGTCCAAGGGGCGCCATGTGTTGCTGCTCAACCCCGACACCGTCGTGCGAGAAGACACGTTTCGCAAGTGTTTGGAATATGCGGAAAAGCACCCCAAACTCGGTGGCATGGGAGTGCCCATGTACGATGGAACCGGCAAATATTTGCCTGAGTCCAAACGGGGGCTTCCCACCCCTTGGGCGGCCTTTTGCAGGATGACAGGGCTCCACAGATTGGCGCCTCGTTCACAGGTTCTCAATGCCTATTACGCGGGGCATGTTTCAGAAACTGAATCTGCAGAAATTGACATCCTTTCTGGGGCCTTCATGTGGATGCGTCGAGCGGCGCTTGACCAAGTGGGGCTGCTCGACGAACAATTCTTCATGTACGGTGAAGACATTGACTTGAGTTGGCGACTTGTGGAAGGAGGGTGGCAAAATCATTGCTGCGCCTGGACGAGCATCATCCACTACAAAGGCGAATCCACGAAAAAGGGCAGCCTCAACTATGTGATGGTCTTTTACCGGGCGATGTTGTTGTTTGCGGCCAAACATTTTGAGGGACGTCAGGCGAAGGCGTTTTCTTGGATGATCAGGTCGGCCATCTACATGAGGGCAGGGCTGGCCATCGTTCGCAGGACGCTCACGCGGTGGGGAAACACAGCCTTGATCGCCTTGGGCACGGTGGCTTGGCTTGTGGCCACCATGGGGTGCATGCAGCAATGGGGTGCCAAGACCTTTGATTGGCCTTTGGCAGCAATTCAGGGGTCTGGCTTGGTCTTGGTTCAAATGACCGCAATGTTGGCCTTGGGTGGCCATCGAGACGCTCGATCCTCACTTTCCCTTTCAGGGCACGTGTTGGCCTGCTTGATTGCCTCCATGTTTACCCTCGTTGTGTATGCCTTGTGGCCAGAAGCGTGGCGATTCAGCCGGGCAGCGGTGGTGTCAATGTTGTTGGGGCATGCGGTGGTGCACGGTTGGGTCATGTGGAGCGCATCGAAGCGAAACGGCCATGCCCATCACATCCGTCGTTTGTTGGTTGCAGCTGAAGACACAGCACGGTTGGTTGATTTGCTTCGGCGCAACGAAGGGGAGCGAACGAGGCTGCATGTGGTCGCGCTTTGGCCTTTGGACAACATGCCATCAACCCTGCCGCGTGTCCAAGGCCTGTCGTGGATCGGTTCGCTGCGCGACCTCCAAGAAGCGGTTCAGATTCACAACGTCGATGAGGTGGTGTTCAGCGGTCGGGATGTACGTGCGGATACCATTGTTGAAGCCCTACCCATGCTTGGAGCGAAGAGGGTCACCTGCCGCATTGCATGGACAGACGTGGGAGATGTGATGGCCAGCGGAGGGGCTTCGCGGGCTTCGTTTGTTGCTTTTCAGCATGGCCTACACCGTCCAGAGGTGGCTCGGAGCAAGCGCGTGTTTGATTTGGTCACCTCCACAATGGTGTTGTTGTTCACACCGTTGTTTTTGATCTTTCAAAGACGCGGTTGGACCCTGGCAGCTTGGCAGGTTCTTATTGGAAACAAAACGTGGGTGAGCCCCGGCAACCTCAAGGTCATTCAGCCCTACATCTGGTCTGCAACAGAGGGGCTGAAGGGGAGGTCGGCGGAGCGAAAAGCCTTCACACACGCACAAGATTACCATTGGCGGAAAGACGCGACGGTGGTGGCAGATGCCTTAATTTCGCGACGAGCAATCATCTCTCATGGCCATCATTGACATCCTCCTGCCCAAAATGGGCGAAAGTGTTGCAGAAGCGACGATCACCAAGATGGTGGTGGAAGCTGGAAGCAACGTTGAAGCGGACGAACCCATTGTGGAAATTGCCACCGACAAGGTGGATTCAGAAGTGCCAGCCCCAGAGGACGGAACCTTGGTTGAATGGTGCGTTTCAGAGGGAGATGTGGTCCAAGTTGGTGCGGTCATTGCACGCTACGACGTGGGGGGCGATTCCCAGCCTCATCTTGCCGACACCGCTCAGGAACCCACAGGCGCTGCTGAAGCTCAGCCTGCCGAAGTTGAGAACGCTCCAACGCCCGAAGTGGTGGCTGCGGCCCTGGCTCCACTCGATGCGGCCCCTTCGCGGAAGGGACCTTCCGGACGCTTTTACTCGCCACTTGTGCGCAGCATCGCCCAGCAGGAGGGGATTGGGATGGCCGAGCTGGAACGAGTCCCAGGATCAGGATCGGAAGGTCGGGTGACCAAGAAGGACATCCTGGCCTACCTGTCCACGCGCACCCACTCGGGGCATGCCTCGGTTGCCCCCGCAAGCGCACCTGCACCTGCACCAGTGCCATTGCCCAGGCCCGAGCCCGCGGCATCCGTTGTCGTCAAAAGCCTGGACGGAGCCCACGACATTGTGGAAATGGACCGCATGCGCAAAATGATTGCAGACCACATGGTGCGCAGTGTGCAAACCAGCCCGCATGTCACGTCGTTTGTGGAAGCGGACGTGACAAACATGGTCAAGTGGCGCAATGCCAACAAAGGGACCTTTCAGGAGAAATTTGGGGAGAAATTGACGTTCACACCGCTGATTGCTGAGGCCATCGTCAAGGCTATTCGAGACTTTCCAGGGGTGAATGCGAGCGTCGATGGAGACAACATCCTCATCCACAAAGCCATTCACCTGGGGATGGCTGCTGCCTTGCCCTCGGGAAACTTGATTGTGCCTGTCATCAAGCATGCCGATCAGTACAATTTGCAAGGTCTGGCCAGGCAAGTCAACGACCTTGCCAACAGGGCAAGGCAGGGCAAACTCACGCCAGACGACGTTGCCGGTGGAACGTACACCATGAGCAACGTTGGCACCTTTGGCAACGTGATGGGCACCCCCATCATCAACCAACCGCAGGTGGGCATCCTGGCCCTAGGGGCCATTCGCAAGCGGCCAGCCGTTCTTGAAACGGAGCACGGGGACGTCATTGCTGTGCGCCACATGATGTTCCTGAGTCACAGCTACGATCACAGGGTTGTGGATGGCATGCTGGGAGGCAGTTTCGTTCGGAGGGTGGCCGATTACCTCGAAGGATTTGACATGAATCGTCCCCTTGAGGGCTGATTCAGTGTTGTGCGCAAAGTTTGTAGATGCTAAGACCATGACAACGTGGCAGTTTCGTAACTTGAAGGCCTCTCAAGGACCTACGTTTGCTGATGCGATGCGCTTTCATTTGATTTCCATTCTCTTCTGGGGTGTCTTGGCTCTTGGAGCCCATACAGGGCACGCCTCGGCTGGCATTGGGAGTGTCCCGATGGATTCCACCATGATTCGGATGAGCAACAAGCAGTTGTTTGTCGAGGGGAGCATCCTGATGGAGGAGGGATTCTGGCACGAGGCCCTGCGCGTTTGGTCTGAGGTCGTGGAGCGCAGCCCGCGCAACAGGGTGTACAAGTTCAAACTTGGCTTGTGTCTGCTTGAAATTGGAGAGGACTGGCTGGGTGCTTCGGAGGCGTTGAAAGACGCCGTGGCTGGGACATTGACGACGAAGTACGACCCGTTCAATCACAGGCAAACCTCACCCCCCTTTGAGGCGCTGTTGTATCTGGCGGAGGCCAAACGCAGACAGGGGAAGTTCAACGAAGCCAGAACACACATCAAGGTGTTCAAGCGAAAAGCAGGCCGCAAACACAGCCATCAGGAGCTTGCAGCGCACATGATGTCCGACGTCGATTTTGCGGAGGCCCAATTGGCGAGTCCGACCCCGGCAATGGTCAAGGCACTCAACGTCAACGATGTTGACGACGAGACCCGACCAATGCTGACGGTGGATGGCCGGACGTTGTTCTTTTCATCCAACCGTGCTCGGGAGAACGGGTCCAATCACGGTCGACGAGACCCCAACACCTTGGCACATTACGACGATGTATATGTGTCGCGGTTGTTGGCTGACACCACTTGGAGTGAGCCCGAATTTCTCAATCTGGGAGCGAGCTACCATGCAATTGTGGTGGGCACTGATGCCTTCGGAGAAAGTGTGGTCCTTCAGGACCACGATGGCTATACATATGAGCTGAAAGTGTCATCCCAATGGGAAAGGGGGTGGACTGCTTCTGTCCCATTCATTTTGGGCAAAAACCAACCGACCCGGGGCGAGGTTGCCTTTTTTCCTGGGCAAGATCGGATCGTTGTTTCTCTGGAAACACGAAGAGGTGAAGGTGGTTTTGATTTGTACGAATGTGAACTCGACGACCGTGGGCGATGGGGAAAGCCAGTGTCCTTGGGAGCAGAGGTCAACTCGCTGGGCAATGAAGTAAGTCCTTTCGTAGCAGCAGATGGGAAGACCTTGTTTTTCGCATCGAACGGGCTGCCATCTGTTGGGGGGTACGACATTCACCGTGCAGTGCGTGGTGAGGATGGTTCTTGGAGTGCACCAACCCCAATGGGGGTGCCCATCAACAGCGTGGAGGACGAGATGAGTTTTGTGATGGGGGCGAAGGGGGAATTGGGGTATTTCTCGAGCAGAAGGGGATTGGAAGCCCGCGATTTGAACTTGTACGAAGTGGCCATGAATCAAGCATCTCCCATTGAGGGCAACGTGATGGTGATGAGTGTGGATGCTTCCGAGGAAGAGTTCATTGCTGGGACGCTGACATTGCGAGATTTGAACACGGGCTCCATTGTTCAGACCATCGAAAAATGTGCCCAGTCGAGCCAATACAAATTCATTGTTCCCGCGGGGGGTGAATACGTGTTGGAACGAGAGGCCGTCGAAGACAACGGGAAGAAGCAGACCCTCCCGGCCGTCCAACGTCGCATCAGCGTGCCCTCGGATGCCGAATCTGACATTGTGGACGTGGCTTTCGCAGAGTTGTTCCGGCCGGTGCTTGAAGAGATCGCCATGGAAGGGAAGTCTGGCTTGGAATTGCCACCGTTCACAGGAATCAAAGTGGTGGTCGAGTCCTCAGAAGTGGCCGGAATTGGTGACGTCCCGAACCAAGAAGAATTGGAGGGTTCGGAGATTGTTGCAGATTTGGTTGAGGAGGCGCCTCAAGAGATGGCGATTGTGCCGGAGTTGAGCGTCGAAGAGGCTGTTGAGGCAGATGTTTCCTGGACGTCCAACGTCATGGAGTTGTCTGAGCTGTCCGGGGAGTGGACCGCGATTCAAATTGGCACATTCCGGGGGACGCCTCGCGATTCATGGTTGCTCAAAGCAGGCGAACAATTCGTGGTGGAGCGCCTGGAAAATGGCTTGACCAGATGGTATGTGGGCGTGAGCAGGAGTCCATCTGAGACGCAGGCGGCATACGATGAACTTCAACGAAAAGGTGGATTCGCAAGGTCTCTGCTTGTGCGATTGAACAACGGCCGAAGATCGTTCCCTGACAGACGCATGGACGATGGATTGCTGCCCTTGGTCATCCGCGAGGAAGGGCAGTTGGACGGCTCTGCCACGTTTGTGACCAATCCAACCAGCGGCACCAACATGTCTTCACCCATTTGTCCTCTCTCTCTTGATGATGACATTGCTGGTGAGTTGGTGCTTGCCATTCAATTTTACAGCAATCAGGTGCATACAGGCCGAATGAGCATCGAGCCTGTCGTGGACCGTGTTCTGGAGTTGGCACAAGAAGGGACGCCGCACCTTCGGATCGAAGGGAGTGCATCCTCGTTGGCCACCACAAGGCCTCGAGGCAATCCAGGATTGGCGTCAGACCGCGCTGAAAATGTCCGTTACCGCCTCCTCCAACGGCTGGCGTACGAGGGCTTGGAGTACGGTGTTGACTACAAAGTGGAGATGGTCAAAC
>JAYZBB010000033.1:0-25551 GCA_036339415.1 Bacteroidota bacterium
CGAAGGTACCTGAGGTTTGCACGCCTCAATCAAAAGACGTACTTTAGGTATCGATCGGTTAGAGATATCAACAAAACGCATTGCCATTCGACACATTCGACTCTAGTTCCATTTCATGAAGCCCCACCCAGGGATCGTCCCTCGAGAAGGCGTGATTTAAACAGAGTTGTGTCATGCATGCATACCACACCGACAGTGAGCTCATCTGCGCCTACCGTAAAGGCAGCGAACGGGCCTTCGAAACATTGTTGAACCGCTACCAACAAGGGGTCTTTTTGAAAATCAACTTTGTGGTGCGGAACGAAGAAATCGCCAACGATTTGTTTCAGGACGTTTGGATCAAGGTGGTCCAAATCCTCAAGTCAGGCCGCTATGTCGAGGAGGGGAAGTTTGGGCCTTGGATCATGCGCATTGCCCACAACGCAGCCATCGACCATTTTCGTCGCAACCGCAAGCGCAAAATGGTGCGCCCCACCGAGGAGTTTGACATTTTCGACACGTTGTCCAACGATGCACCGAGTGTGGAAGACCGTTTGGTTGAAGAAGAGATTTTGCAGGAGCTGAGGCAATTGGTGCCTTCCTTGCCAGAGGAACAGCAACAAGTGGTTCAAATGCGCTTGGAGCACAACCTCAGCTTCAAGGAGATTGCAGAAGAAACCGATGTCAGCATCAACACCGCATTGGGGCGAATGCGTTATGCGCTGATCAACCTGCGCAGGATGGTGGAAGACCAAAACCTCGTGCTGACACCGAAGTAAGCCATGAGGGAAATGGGCGAATTGAAGGGTGCACACAATAAGGTGCGCCCTTCGTCGTTTCAGGGAGGAACCTCAATTCCAATCGATGAATTCATTCTTCTCTGACGCCCCATTTTCCTGCGACTCATCTTCACCCCGGCCGGGAGATCCCTGCGATTTGGAGATTTCTACACCCAAGCCGTCCAGCATCCGAGCGGTCTTGGCCTATTCCGCCGCGACATCTGTAAAGACGACTGCGTTGGGACCGATAGCCATTGCGGCGAATTGAGGCTCACAGGGCCTCAACCCACGTATGGTTGGTTTGCAGTTCCTCTCGGAGCCGGGCATCCAATGTCGAGGATGGGGCCACCGGGTGCAGGCCCTCTGACAAACCCCGCAAGGCGCCCTGAGCTTCATGGGAGTCCAACTTGCCGTCCACGTCTTCCGCTTCCACAAATCCAAAGCCACGCACGTGTCCCTCTCGAACGGCAATGAGACCTCGTTCGTCAGGCGTCCTGCCTGCTTCCACAAACCAACCAGAAGCCAAGTTGCGCCAAGATTCCAGGGCCTTGTTGAAGTGGATTTCGTGTGCGTCTGCTGTGACAGGGGCGCTTTCAGTCCATGCTCCAAGCCCCAGCCATTCGGGGTTGAGTTGGTGGTCTCGCGCTTGTGCATGCAGCCAGGCGCGCGCGGTGGCTTCTGAATGGAATGTTCGAAGCGCATCCCGGGAACTTGCTTGTGTGCGGATGGCCAAACGACTGCGGCCTTGCCGATCGACATAGTGCACCACCGTTCGGTACGACTTGGGTTGCTTTTGAGCGCGGTTCAAGGGCGGCCAGTGCGCACGGATGCGCACGTCCTCCATCACGGCAGCCATCCATTCACTTCCGGACAATTCGTGTTTGAGGCTGTGCATGTCGCGCAACAGGGTTTGTCGCTTTCTGGACGCTGTGGTTCCTGAGAAGTGACTTCTCACCCGTTGTTGAAGCTTGATGCTCATGCCGATGTACAGGGGTTTGCCCTGCCTGTCGAGGAACCAGTACACCCCAGGCTCGTCCGGAAGGGCGTCAAATTCAGACGCTTTGACGTGTTGCGGCATCCAATGTTCGCGTGTGCCGCGTTTCAAGGCCTCTGCAATGGCTGTTTGTCCGCGAGGTGCATCAAAAATCTGGTGAAACAGTTCGGTTGTGGCTTCGGCATCACCCATTGCGCGATGTCGGTCAACGTGAGAAATGCCACGGGCGTCGCAAAGCGCTCCGAGTCCATAACGAGGAAGTCCGGGAAAGGCTTTGCGCGAAAGGCGAACGGTGCAAAGTTTGGGCCTTTGCCAACTGTATCCCAACGCATTGAAATGACCGCGAATGAACGCGTAGTCGAACCCAACGTTGTGCGCAACAAACACACAATCGCTGAGCAACGTGGCCACCTCATCGGCCACCTCTTCAAATCCTGGCGCATCTTCCACCATGTCATCGGAGATCCCGGTCAAGGCTGTGATTCGATGCGGGATGGGTTCAAAAGGATTGATCAATGAACTCCAACGATCCAAGACCTGCGTGCCATTGGTCACGACGATGCCAATTTCAGTGATGCCCCGAGATTTGTTCGAGCCGCCAGTGGTTTCGATGTCGACAATCGCAAACTTCACAACGCGAAGATGGTGGCACGGTCCGCAATGAATGTATGTCCTGGGTATGTTTGTCTCATGAAGGAGCCATGGAGCGCATTGAGATGGCTGGTGTTTGTGTTTGGTGTGTTGGCCCTGGGGTGTGGATCCGTTCAACAACCCAAGGAGTCTGCCATACGGCAGCATGACCAGCCGGCTTTGTCGCAAGACCACGTCAACGTGGACGAACGCATCCGACGCCTCGTCGCTTCGGAATTTCCCACCTTGGACGACGACAATGCCGCTTCATTTTTGACGGAGTGGGGTCGGGGACAAACTGAAAATCGTGTGGCACTGGACACCAAACACGGCCGAATCGTCGTGGAGTTGTTTGACGATGTGCCTGTGCACCGCGCCAATTTTCTTTACAAGGTGTACAGACGGTACTTTGATCCGTCGGAATTCACGCGGGTGGTCCCGGATTTCGTGGTTCAGGGAGGCAACAGCGAGGAGGAACGCCCCCAACAGCTCCGGTTTTTGATTGGACAGCACACCCTGCCCGCAGAATTCACAGATCGTCACATCCATTCCCGGGGTGCATTGGCCATGTCTCGGAGCTACAGCAACAATCCAGACAAACGGTCGTCAGGGTACGATTTCTACATCGTCACCGGTCGCAAAATCGGAGCCCAAGAACTCGGGCGCATCCAACACGAAAAGGGCCGCGTGTACACCCGCGAAGAAGCGGAAACCTACGCTCGTCGAGGTGGAGCACCTCATTTGGACGGCGAACACACGGTCTTCGGGCGGGTGGTGGAGGGCATGGACATTGTCGATCGACTGGCTGCCACGCCAAGGGACGGGAGCGACTGGCCGGTGGAACGATTGGAGGTGAGGATGAACGTGCTCAGCGAGGCTCCGTCGGAGGTGTCCCCATTCTGAATGCCGCTGGCTCAGGAGGCTTGCTGATCTCGAAAGTGTCGTGTCAAGGCTCGAAGTGTGGCTTGCTTTTGGGCAAAGTCGCCTTTCAATTCACGTCGGAGTGCCTGCAATTCATCCAGGTTGGCTTCGACATCCTCAGGCAACACATCTTCGAGCCACTCTCGCATGCGTTTGGCCAAAATGGGGGCTTTGCCATCAGTGCTGATCGCGAGTTTTAGAGAACCGTTGGTGACGATGCCTCCCATGTAGAAATCGCACCGATCCGGCACGTCGGCCACGTTGAGCAGGTGTCCCATCAATCGGCCGAGTCCAACGGACCATCTGACCTCTCGAGGTACGATGGTGGCCACGATGCTGACGTCGTTTCTTCCAACTTGCCAAGGCCATGCGCGCCAACGGGGAATGGCCCGGACGTTGGGATGCCGGTCGATCAACGCTTGAACGGGTTCACTGAAGGACGAGGCGAACACCCGCACCCGTGCATGCGGACTGCTTTTGAGAAGGAAGTGCAGTTTTTCCTCGGCGATTTCAGAGCCTCCGAAGACGTTGAAGGTGAGGCTTTCGGGCTTCAGGAAGATGGGGAACTTGGTATTCATGAGTGAAAGAGGGTGAGATGGAACGGAGCTGAGGTTGCGCAGGGGATTGCAGTCGGTGGTTGACGACCTCGCCGATGACGAGCAGGGCTGGGTCAGGCAAAGAAGTCCAGTCGGGGTCCGAGCTCCAGGCTTGGGCCGATTGAATGCGACATTGTTGTTGTTCAAGGCTTCCTTCGGTCACCACGGCGATTGGGGTCGCAGATTTGCCGAGTTGCACCAAGTGCAAGGCAATGTCTCGGAGCCTCCGCCGCCCCATGAAGACCACCAAGGTGGAGGAGGTGTCCAGAGCTTGAAGGAGATCCTGGGTCAGGCGACCGTCCTGGCCGGTTGCGGTGCCTAGCCATGCGGAAGATGCCACGCCGCGCAGGGTCAAGGGAATGCCAGACAGGCCTGCCAGCGACGTGCCGCAGGAGATGCCTGGGACGTAGGTCCAACCCAAGCCGATGCGGTCTGCGTAAGCGAGTTCTTCACCGGCACGGCCAAACACCATGGGGTCTCCGCCCTTGAGCCGCACGATGCGAAGGCCACGCCTGGCGCCGCGTTCGATCCAGTCGTGGATGAGCTCTTGAGGAGTGCTGGTTTTGCCTGCACGTTTCCCAACGCAGATCAGTTGTGCGTCGGAGTGCGCCAGTGACAGCACGTCCTTGTGCACCAGGCTGTCGTAGAGGACAAGCTGGGCCTTCGACAATGCACGTGCCCCTTTGAGGGTCATCAATTCAGGGTCTCCAGGCCCTGCGCCAACCAGCCAAAGGTGAGGTTGTGGGGATGGGGTAGGAAAGGTCATGTCAAGAAGCTTTGGATTGAATGGGACCCTGATTGTCTTCAAGGGCGTTCAAAAACGAGGAAGCCGTTTCGATGTACGCGCGGGCGAAGGTTTCGCTGTTGTTGCCTCCGAGGTAAGACAGCACCTGGGCAGTGAATGAGCCGGCGGGCAATTCGAATGCACCGGTGGCCACAAACACCTCATCAAAGGAGGCCATGATGTCCGCGTAGGTGTTGGTTTTCAGCCCCTCACGTACCAACAAGGCTTTGGCCCCTGCGATTTGGGAAGCGTAGGCATGGTAGATCGCATGGCCCCAGTCCTCGGTTTGCATGGCTTCATGACCATGATCCAATTTCTCTCTGGCCTCGAGCAGCAATGTAGATACGAGGTCGATGACCACACCCGCGCATTCACCCACGCCAATTTCAGGCTTGAACGGTTGATCGCTTCCCCAGTCCACAAAGAGTTCTTCTGAATCGCCCTCCACGTGCTTTTGCAGAAGGTGATAGTGATGCCGGTCACCTACCCTGATGTAGTAATCCGCGAACGTTTCAAAGGGCAGTTGGTGCTGCTCAAAATCGATGAGCACGGTGCGCAATGCCGCCGGGACATGTTTGGTAGGCAGTTTCAACGTCTTTTTGCCAAATGACCATGCACCTGATGCACGTCTTCCACCTCCAATGAGGATTTGCATGGCAGGCATGGTGGCACCGTTCCTGCGCATGGAACTTCCATGCAGGCCAAACGAGGCGATGCTGTGCTGTCCGCAAGCATTCATGCAACCGCTGATTTTGACACTGAACTGCCGATCGTACATCAGATGTGGAAATTCCTCCTCAAGCATGTGCTCAAGCACGGTGCTCAAATGGGTGCTGTTGCTGATGGCCAAATTGCAGGTGTCGGTCCCAGGGCAAGAGGTCACGTCGATGCCAGACTCGAACCCCAGCGCATCCCACCCATGGTCGCGCAGGATGCGGTGGACCATCGGCAGGTTGTCTTCGACGACGTCCGGCAGAAGCAGGTCCTGACTTTGGGTGACACGAATGGCATTGGAGGTGAAGGGGGCAAGGGCGTCGAGCAAGGTTCTCGTGCGCTCCGTGGTTTCGTCTCCGAGCGGCACGCGAATGCCGACCGCATGACGTCCCGGTTGTTTTTGATGGAACACGTTGGCCTTTCGCCATTGCTCATGACCTTCCGGTGCGGCAATCGGGTTCACCTCGGACGGGTTGGTTGGCTGGTGCTCATGAGGTGACACCGAGGGGAATTCTCCTGATGGCATCGCGCGCTCGCGCTCAATTGCAGCAAGCAGGGCTTCTCGTCCCATGCGCTGGTACAGGAATTTGAACCGGGCCTTTTGTCGTTTGGCCCGCTCACCCTCTCGGTCAAACACCCGAAGGATGGCTTCGGCGATGGGAAGCAATTCTTCGGTTGGGATCCATGAATGAAGCACGTCAGCTGGCGCAGGTTGCGCGCCAAGTCCACCGCCGACCAGAAGCTTGAACCCCGGTTGTCCACTTGAATTGAGAACAGGAATCACGCCGAGATCGTGCATGATGCCCAACCCGGTGTCTGCCTCTGAACTTGAAAAGGAGACTTTGAATTTCCTCCCCATTTCTTGACAGATTGGGTTCCTGAGGAAGAACCGCCACAACGCGTCTGCCCACGGGAGAACATTGAAGGGTTCATCGGGATCCAAACCGGCCAAGGGGGAGGCAGTGACATTGCGCACGGTGTTGCCACATGCTTCGCGCAAGGTGACGTCGCTCTGCTCCAGCTTGGCCCAAAGCTCCGGGCTGTCCTCAAGCTTGACGTGATGGATCTGGATGTCTTGCCTCGTGGTCAAGTGATATTTTCCAGTGGAGTATTCGTCGCAGACATCGAGAATGGTTCGAAACTGGTCAAACGTCAAGAGACCCATTGGGACCTTGATGCGGATCATTTGAACGCCGGGTTGCCGCTGTCCATAGACACCGCGGGCCAGCCTAAGGCTCCTGAACCGTTCTTCATCCATCTGTCCTTCTTTGTACAGGAGGATGCGTCGGTTGAGGTCGAGGATGTCTTTTTGGACGATGGGGTCGTCGATTTCGTTGATGAAGCTGAGCATGTTGCTGGAATTGTCTGAATAAAAAAAAGACCTCCACTTTGGGAGGTCTTCATCGAGTCTGACGCTTGGATTCAAGTCATGACGCGCTGGCAAACCTGCCCGGAGTGGGGGGTTGGCAACAGCAGCAACAGGGCGCAAAAAACAAGCGATGAATCAAAACCATACCCTAATATACAAAGCCCATCGGATTTATAGGGGTATGAATAAAAAAAATCATGACGAACTTTCCGCCATGAAGAAATCACCGACGAGAACCATTGAAGTTCCGTGTTTGGGAAGCCTCCTGTTGGCGGCATGTCTCGGATGGCTTTCAAGCCATGCGGAAGCCCAAATGAGGGTGTACAGCGACGATGACGCTGATGAGGTCAACATCGTCAGGAATGGAGTTGAATTTGGAGTCAATGTTGGCGTGTACCGAGGCTTTCCGACCGCAGCATATTTCTACGATGGTACAGGGGACAAGGAATTGTCGGATGCTGGAGCTCAGATTTGGAGCATCCAGGAACGCCTTGATCAGCTGCAAAATCAACAACAGAGTCATCCCGTAAGTGGAATCCTCAACGAATTTCCGGCGCCATCGATTTACAGTTTTCCATTGATGCAATACCGGCCATCGTTCTTCTTTGGATTGAAAGCGGCCAAATTCTGGAGCCCTGAATCGGCACTCGTTTGTCATTTCGATGTGGCTCAGGCCACCGCTGAGGGGACGTGGTCGTTGAGTACAGGTCTGTTGCCCGATCAAGGGCAGGGAAACGAAGATGTGCTTCAATACCCCATTGTTGGCAAGGAACAAAGACTGAACATTGTGCTCGGATACCGCACGTCGATTTTCATCGCCGAGGGGATGTCTTGGACGTTTGAATTTGGAGGGCTGGCGAATGCGGTTTCAATCGAAGAACATTACATCGTCATGTCCCCTCGGAATGGGCCGGGTCGTTACGACGTGAATTTGTTGACGACCATTGCGCCAGGATCTACGGGGGTGTTCAATCCAGCGAGCAACGTGCTGACACAGTGGGGACTTGGTGCTTACACTCAGGGTGGGGTGGCGGTGCAATTTGACGAGGGGGGGCACATCGAGCTCAACCTACGGGCGAGCCGGGACCAGATTCGCTTGGGAACCGAAGAATTCAAAGGCGTGAATTTCGCAGCCTTCTTGACGTGGATGATCCCAACGGACTTGGGGGCCTTTGTGCAGTCATTTTGAGCCTTTGATCTCGAGGTCGAACGTGTGAAGAATTGACAAGTGGGTGTGAATCATCGTCCTGGACGGGTTGGGGGCGGGCGGTTTTCTCGGGTGTAACTTCCCACCATGCTACACCATCACATTGCATCCTTTGTTCTTGCATCCCTCGCCGCGGCAGGGACCTGCATGGCGCAAAGTCAGCCGTCTGAAACAGAAAGCCTTTATTCATTCAAAACGAGTGTCGATCTCACCGCAACCTCCGTCAAGGATCAGTGCAGAACGGGGACGTGCTGGAGTTTTTCTACCACGAGTTTTCTTGAGAGCGAGGCTGCCCGAATCAGTGGCGACGTGGTGGATTTGAGTGAAATGGCGTCCGTGAGGCACACGTATCCATTGAAAGCGGAAATGTATTTGCGCCACCCTGGATTGCATCAATTTGGTCCTGGAAGTTTGTGTCATGATGTGCTCAATGCGGTGGAAGCATATGGACTGGTTCCAGAGTTTGCTTACCCTGGGTTGGACAAAGGAGAGACGGAGTACAACCACGGTGAATTTGACGCTGTGTTGGCAGCTGCGGTCAAGGCCATGTCTGAGCAGAAAGTGCTCTCAGACGATTGGCGTGACGCTGTTGAGGGCATTTGCAATGCCTATTTGGGCCAACTTCCGTCGAGTTTTCAGTTCAATGGGAAGACATTCACACCTGAATCGTTCAGGGACAAGTTGGGCACAGATGCCAATGCATACGTGTCACTCACGAGTTTCACGCACCACGCGTTTGGCGAAACCTTCGTCCTGGAAGTTCCGGACAACTTTTCGCGCGGAGGCTATTTGAATTTGCCCATCGAAGATTTGACCCGTTTGACCCGCAATGCGTTGCTCAATGGGTACACTGTCGCATGGGATGCAGATGTTTCTGAGAAGGGGTTTAGTTTCCGAAATGGCATGGCGCTTTGGCCTGCGGAAGGAGAATCATCCAATCTCTGGAGTGAAATGGTCAAGGAGGCTGAGGTCTCTCAAGAGTCAAGGCAAGTGGGATTTGAGAATCACACCACCACGGATGACCATTTGATGCACATTGTGGGCTTGGCCCAAGATCAAAACGGCGAAGAGTACTTTGTCATCAAGAACAGTTGGGGCCAAGACAACCCCTATGCCGGACGTCAATACATCAGCACAGCCTATTTCAAGGCCAAAACGATTGCTGTGACCATGCACAAGGATGCCATGACGGCGGGCAAGCACTGATTTCACAAACATCACTTTGCCCATGAAAGCATTCAATCCGATCCCGAAAGAACAGCAACGCGCATTGCGTGCGCGGTTGTTTTTTCATTTGGATGGTCTGGCCCTGTGTGGAGTTGTGCCAGTGTTGGACATGAGCGGCGTTCTCGAGGAAGCTCTGCAAATGGGAGGAGATGTGGATGAGATGGCCTCCGTCTTTGGGGCCAATCCGGGATACCTCAATGTGGGCCTCAGGATGTTGTGTTCGCAAGGCATTTTGGATGCGCATTTGGGCGAGGACAAAATCACATACATCTCCATCAAGGAAGGCGACGTCGCTCATTGGGCCAAGAAGCGGCATCTCTATGAGCTTGGCAGGAACTGGATGGAACACAGTGTCGGCATGTGGAACCGTCCAAAAGATGCCCTCAGGGCGGACGCCTTGCAGGCCATGCGTGCATTGCTCACCGCAGTGGTCGAACTTGGTGTGGACATGGAGTCAACGGATGTTGGAGCTACGCTGGAGTCCAGAATTGCCATCCATTTGGAAGGTGCTTTGGTGGCACCATGGATGGTGTTGTTGGGGACAGCGTTTGGAACGGAGGCCATGAATTCTTGGGAAGATGTGGGCAAGGCCACCGCCAGCTTGCACCCGGGGCTGCAAGAGGCTTGGGGCGAAGTTGCTTTGGCACTGGGATGGTCAGGATCGGACATTGGGGCCTTTTATCTGCACCGGGCGGCTGCCTACGGTGTGACCACGTCGTACACCCAAACGTTCTTGTGGGCCAAGGAATTGTTGTTGGGCGACGGCAGTTGGTTGTGGCGCACAGAACCTGGGGAAGCTGAAATTCACGTGGACCGAACTCTGAATGTGTGGGGGTCAGGCGGTGCGCACCAAGCCTATTTTGGTCATCTTGACAAGATTGTCAAGGAAGTGTTCGATGGTCCGCTCGACGAGCAGCCCTTGGGTTTGTGTGACATGGGATGTGGCAACGGTGCATTGCTGCTTCATTTGCAAGCATTCATTCAGGACCACACCCTTCGTGGAAAGCATTTGGCCACACATCCTCTGATGCTCGTTGGTGCAGACTTCAACCAAGAAGCGCTCGTGGCCACTGCCGACCACTTTCGTCAAAAGGGCGTCAAAGGACATTTCTTGTGGGGAGACATCGGTGATCCCGATCAGCTGGCCTTGGATTTGTTTGAATTGCATGGGGTGCGGTTGGGGGATTTGCTGAACGTCAGGTCATTTCTCGACCACAATCGCGTCTACAATGCACCCATCATGGACCGTCCAGACGAGCCCATGTCATCAGGTGCATTTGCGTTTCGTGGTCAACGGTTGAAATTGAGGAATGTGGAGCAGAGTCTGAAAGAGCATTTGTTGAAATGGTCTCCTTACGTCGCTGCGCATGGTCTGCTGATGATTGAATTGCATACGGTGTCACCGGTGGATGCCCGCACCATGCAAGGAAAGCTGCCCGCCACGGCCTACGATGCGACCCATGGCTTTTCAGATCAATACATCTTGGAGGTTCCTGTCTTTGACGCTTTGGCCAATGAGGCTGGACTTTCAGTGGCATCCTCGAGCAGCAGGACATTTCCTTCCTCCTTACCCGCCACGGTCAGCTTGCGCTATTTCAAAGCGTAAAGGCCTCGCTCGAGAAGACACGTTGTATTTTTGCACCGCCCTTCACGGTCACCCTAGGGCCTTCTCTCTGGTATCCACAATTGTTTGTAAGTGGGGTGGATAGGGTGTTGATTTCCCGCATTGATATTTTTTTGGATCGAGCCAGACTTGTCCCTTCTTTGTGTCAGCAAGGAGGCCAAACGGTGGTCACGGTGCGAGAAACAAGGCGCAAGCGTTGTTGAACAAACCAGGACACCAGCCCGACAGCTCAGCTGAAAGGTTTGGCCAAGCGATTGAAGTGTTCTTCGGAACATTTGAAACGCTGAATCTCACGAGGACCTTGTTGTCGACGCGCGAAGGCGCGGAGGCGGGTTGAGCGGCAGGCGTCTTCATGGCGGCAACCATCAATCTAGCGTCGTCGAACGAAAGTTGGACGAAGCGAAACCCAAAGGAAAGGGAACCACCGCGACAACATTTGTTGCGACGAGCATTCCGCCCATCACAGTCCGCTGTGATGCTCCGAAGCCCGAAAGGGAACAGGAGAAGTCTAGGTGTGGAAACACATCTCCGCAAGGCGGGCATGAACAACTCGTTTCAAGCCGGAGGCTTTTGTCGAAGGCATGGGCGATGGGGAACTTTCTGGAGGACCAGCAGAAGTGTGAAAGCACGGAAGGTTTCAAGGGTCAAACCTTGGAATGCCATTCTGACACCATCCGGAAGAATGGCCTGGAGGATCCGCATCGGCATCGAGCAATCTGGCGGCAACGCGAGAAAGCTCAGTCGGTGCGGATTTCTTATTTCTGTGAGTTTTTCAAACCGGTGTTTGGTAGGGAAGAAAGGCTGTCTATCTTTGCCCCCCGATTGACCTTGAGCTTGGTTGTCAACGGCCCTGTAGCTCAACTGGATAGAGCATCGCACTACGGATGCGAAGGTTTGGGGTTCGAATCCCTACAGGGTCACCGAGAAGCCCGATTGCAATTGCAGTCGGGCTTTTCTTTTGGACCATCAAAAGGCCCAAGTCCAGCTTAGCCAGGGTACAGGTTGAAGACCGCCTTCCTCCATCGCCAAAAACATGATTGCGTATTCATTGAGTCGATTCCGGCGCTCGTTCCATGTTCTGACCCCCAAGGAGCCGACTTGGTTGACCTCGAAAAATTCTGGGCTGAAGAAGTAATAGTTTTCGGAAATCAGCCAAGCTTTTGGAGCGATTTGCACGGAGCCACTGAGATTGATCATGGGTGAGGAGAGGCGCCTTTCGACGAGTTCAGCAGGCGAGAAAAAGCTCGACTCGTCCACTGTGCGGGTGCCTCCCAAATATCCAAAGCCAAGTGTAAGCTGGTTGTTCTCGTCGCCTTTGGTCACATTGACAAAGGGGAAATGAATGGTTCCACTCCCGCGCGCTCCCGATGAGCCCCGATAGGAGATTTGCCAGAGTCCTCCAATGGACGCCCAAAGGTTGTCACTGAGCTGAAAAGACTGCTTGATGTTCAATCCCAACCCCAACCAGCTGGCAGAAAATCCTGCAATGGTGGACTCACTCAGCCCGTAGGACAAATTTCCGCCTGTGATCAATGAAAATGAGCCATACCCTTCGTCCTTTTTGAGAGGAAAGGCTGAAGGTGCAAAAAAGTACCGAGTGGCTTGAAGTGCCCGTTCGTCATCCACGTGACGGTCGGAAAATTCGCTTGGGAGGGTTTCTTTGACAGTGCCTTCGGTGGAGTCGTCAATTCTGACCACATTGATTTTGGGCAACACAAGCCGACCTAGATTGGGCGTATTGAGGGTGATTTCTCGACCATCGTCGACCAAAATGGTGCCACAGTGCGTGACGCCGGAGTTCAAGGTCACACACACATATCTCTCTGCGGTCTCTTGCGAATGAATCTCAGGCGCGCACAGGAATGCGACTAAGAGTAGGAACCAAATGTGAAATGATCTCATGCCGCCAAGATAGCATTTCGTACCGTGTTCGACCACGACCATGTTGACGATGGGCCCTTCGCAACACTTGTCATTTCAAGCATGCGATAGCAGTCATCCACCCCATTCACTTAGGTTTACGGCAGGTGCCGGTCAATCAAGGCAATCATCGATGCGCATGTGGCTGCTCCAAGTTCCAATTCGCGCTTGTGCACGTTTTCCCAAACGTCTTGACTGCTGTGATGAACGTCGAAGTATCGCTGCCCGTCGGGGACGAGCCCCACCAAAAGTGGTCTTGGATCCAGGGTTTTCAATGGGCCAATGTCCACACCTGCACCCCCTCGTCCGAAATAATGAAGATTGTAAGGGGCGAGAAGGTCTGACCAACTTCTTACAGTTGCCACGGCATCGTCCAAGGCATCCATGCGCACGCCTCGTGGGACGAAACCACCCGCATCGGATTCCATGGCTGCGACATGTCTCTTCCCGAGTCGATGTTCTTGTTGCGCCATCTCTGCATAGCGCTCCCCCCCCCGGTTGCCATTCTCTTCGTTGATGAACAGCACGAATCGAAGTGTGCGACGGGGCTGGAATCCAACAGCCTTCAGGGCCCTCAGTGCTTCAAGCGTATGAACGACACCCGCACCGTCGTCGTGGGCGCCCTCGCCAATGTCCCATGAGTCGAGGTGGCCTCCCAACGTGATGATTTGGTCTGGCCATTCCGTTCCGACCCATTCTCCGACCACATTGCCCTGGGTGACTGAACCCAAATCTCGGCTGTTGAGCCGGAATCTGACCACCAATGGAGAAGCGGCCCCCTTGCTCAACTTGGCCAAACGGGAGGCGTCTACTGTAGAAACGGCTGCTGCCGGGATTTTGGGCAAGCTTTCATCGTATCGCAGGGAGCCGGTGTGCGGCAATGTGTCCAGGGCGTGGGTGAGTGAACGAACAAGCACACCGATGGCTCCAGCCTTGGCCGCTGCAGCAGCCCCTCCACCACGCTGATCAAATGCGCCGCCGTAGGCTGCACCCGTGTTGATCAGAAGGGGATCCATGGCACGATTGAAGAGCACGATGTGTCCGCGGGCGTCGAGGGTGTCCAGCGCATCGAGGTGCCGAACAACCAACAGTGGTCCTTCGATGTATTGGTCGTCGGGTGTTGGAACCGAACCTCCGAGGGCGGTGATGCGCAGTTTCAGGGAGGTGCCGTCGGCGAGTCGAGCTTCGCCGTCCGCAAGATTTCCACGGGTCCAAGCTGGCACATCCACCGGCATGATGTACGTGGTGTCGACACCATAGGTGCGCATCACGTCACGCCCCCACGTCATGGCTTTGTCTGCGCCCATTGACCCACTCAGTCTGTGCCCGATGTCTTTGCAAAGGATGCGCAATTGTTCGTGCGCTTCGCCGTTGGCGAGCACTTCGTCGAAGATGTTTCGCACCAAGGTGCTGTCATTCACAAATGGGTCCGCATGCGTCTCCTGTGCAAGAACCACAATTGGAACCGTGGACACCGTCATCAGGGCAACCCAAAAGAATGCAATTTTCATGTGAGGCATGATGCAAGGTAGCCGTGTGTGCACTTATTTCGAATCATGAACAGGTGGGACGAGCGCTATCGAACGAACGAAACGGTCTATGGCCACATGCCCAATGTTTTTTGGGCTTCGCAATTGGCCATGATGAACCCAGGTCACGTGTGCTTGCCTTGCGATGGTGAAGGTCGCAACGCAGTGTGGGCGGCTCGACAAGGTTGGCAGGTGTCTTCATTCGATCTCAGTCCAGAAGGGGTTGCCAAAACCCAGGCCTTTGCCAGCCAACAAAAGGTCTGTGTCCAGGTCCAAGTGGCCGATGCTTTGGACGTTGAATTTGACACTCGATTTGACGCCGTAGGTCTTGTGTTTGCCCACATGCCGTCCGATTGCAGGGCGCTGTTTCACAACCGGGCATGGTCTTGGGTGAAGCCTGGTGGTCGGTTGATTGTCGAGGGATTTCACAAGGACCAGCTTGGGCTTGATTCTGGAGGCCCCACGCACCTCGACATGCTGTTTGACGAAGGAACATTCGTGCGAGATGTGGTGGACGTGTTTGACGATGCACGCTTGATATGGAGTGCCCGGTGTGAGCAAGTTCTGGATGAGGGGCCGTTTCATCAGGGCCATGCTGTCACGCTTCAAGCGGTCATTCAAAAAGCAGGAAATGCGTGAGTTTAGGGCAGGTGATCGAGTCAAGTTTGTCAATGACGTAGGCACTGCGACGGTCCTTCGCTTGGATGGAGATGCCGTGATCGTTGAAGACGAGGACGG
This sequence comes from Bacteroidota bacterium, assembly GCA_036339415.1. Classification (GTDB taxonomy): domain Bacteria; phylum Bacteroidota; class Bacteroidia; order Flavobacteriales_D; family Sanyastnellaceae; genus UBA11663. The sequence continues at coordinate 15,012 of JAYZBB010000033.1, forward strand.
CTTTGAGCGGACTGTAGAACGCAGTGAACTCATGGATGCCGGTGACCGAGAGCTAGACGAAAAGAAATATGGCAACAAGCTTCCCAGCGTGGCACAGCTGTTGACACAAGAAGTTGGAGAGCGCAGGATGAAGGAACTTCAACGAGATTTTGAGGTGCGGTATCGGCATGCCCAAGCGACGAGCATGTCCCGCCGAGACGCCCACATGGAAGTGGATCTTCACATTCATGAATTGGTCGATGACCAGAGAGGATTGGCAGATCGAGCCAAATTGGCCATTCAAATGGCACATTTCGAGAGGATGATGGACATTGCCAAACGCGAGAAACTCCGTCGCATTGTGTTCATCCACGGAGTGGGCCAGGGGGTGTTGCGACATCAAATTCGGACCGCACTCGACCGTCACCATCCGGACTGCAACTGCCGAGAAGGAGATCCGCGGAAATACGGGTCAGGTGCCACGGAGGTTTGGTTGGGCCAGGCTTCTTGGCGCAAGCAGTGAACAACGGAGATTCCAATCAATTGCCGCGACGGCGATTTTTTGGGTCCCGGTATTCTCGATCCTTGCCGTCTTTCGCGTTTCTGACGGAGACGTCACTCACGAATTGCCACCGTCCTTTGCGCCACTCAATGCCGTCGTAACTCAGGGTAGGACCGTAAAATGCGTATTGCCCTTGCAGTGATGGGTTCTCAGGCGCGAGGTGGTCGTAGACAATTCTGCCCATCGAGGGCTCCACACGCAATGTGGCTTGCACTGCATCACCGTAGGTCAAGATGACCCGCTTTTGCAGTCCGGTGGGCATGTCAAAAAGGGGAGCGCCAAACCTCACCCTGCCATTTCTAGGTTCGAGCGTTTCAATCTTCTTTCTGTTGGTCAACGCATCGGCACCATCCCAAGCGACCACGGTGTAGACAGGTGAGCCTTTGTCATACGTCAACATGCCATCGTAATAGAGTCCACCCGCCCACTGGTCATGCCTCAACAACCGCTTGACGTCAGTGGCCGAGACCTCCGGGTCATGTTTGAGTGTGGTGAAGACGTATCCAAGGCTCGACTCAGGATCGGCATGAGCAACCCAACCTCCATATCGCTGGTTGCGGTTGTCGAGTTCGACGTTCCAAGTGAACACAACCAGCCTGTCGATGCCCTCTCCGAGATCGACAATGGCCTGATTCCAATCTTCCCAGGCCACAGAAAATGCATGTCCCGTCTCCAGAGCTTGGGGCCACATGGCCAGCAGTTGCTCGTGCAAGGCGAGCCTGTCAGCCTGCGTTTGGGCATTCTTCAAGGCTTCGTGGGTGGCCCGCACCCTCGACCATTCCGGATTTTGACCCCAGGCATCGAACATGGACGCGAGGCCAATGGCGACCAAAACCACGATGCTACGCCAAGAAGACAACCTTCGAATCATGCTTCGAACCTAACGTCAAACACCCTCATTTCTTACAGGTGCATGAAGGCTTTTTTCGCCAACAGGTCTTCCTCGGATTCACGATGCCCCGGATCGTCCACGCAGCAGTCGACCGGACATACAGCGGCACACTGCGGTTCGTCGTGGAATCCAACACATTCCGTGCACTTGTCACTGACGATGTAATACAGATCTGGATTCACAGCCTCGTGCTCTTCATCTGCCTCGACCACACCAGCGACTGGATGCTCACCGCGACCGCTGAACCCTGTGCCATCGGCAAACTTCCATGTGGCTCCGCCTTCATAAATGGCGTTGTTGGGGCATTCTGGTTCGCAAGCACCGCAATTGATGCATTCGTCTGTAATCATGATGGCCATGGCAAATACCTTTGAAGCAAATGTACGATTCTAACCAACTCCTTTCTTCGCTTGTTCAGTTGGGGATGTGGTTTTTTCAGGAGGCTACCAACGACGAAAGAGCCTTGTCTTTGGCGCAAGCTCAAAATGGTTGGTTTACCCGAGAAAGCGTGACGTTGGCCTTCCAAGCTCACGGTCATGCTTTGAGCGAAAAAGGGGTGTCCAAGTGGTCGAGGGAGTACGCGTTTCCAACGTCTTCATCCGGGCTTACGGTTGGGTTGATTCTCGCTGGGAATCTGCCTTTGGTGGGATGGCACGACATCATGTGTTCGGTCATGGCTGGTCACCGAGTTCATGTCAAATTGTCGTCGGATGACGCGGTGCTTCCACGGCTTGTTGTGGCCAAATGGGCGGAACTCGTGCCTTACGTCGCCGAGGCGGTCACGTTTCATGAAGGGCTCATGCCATCGTTGGATGCGGTGGTGTGCACCGGTGGGGCGAATGCCAGCCGCTATTTCGAGGCGTATTTTGGGCATCTTCCTCATGTGTTTCGGGGTCCTCGAACCTCCGTTGCAGTGTTGGACGGGCACGAATCAGAGGAAGAACTTGCTGCCCTGGGTGACGATGTCTTTGCGCATTTTGGCATGGGTTGTCGCAGCGTGACCAAAGTCTGGTTGCCTGAGGGTTTTGATTTGGACCGTTGCTTCGCCCAATGGGTGCGTTGGGGCCACCTTGGTCAACATGGGAAATACGCCAACAATTATGACTACCACAAAGCGGTGTGGTTGTTGAACAAGGAGGACATGATTGAAAATGGGTTTCTTCTGGTTAAAAAGGACACAGGTCTCGTGTCGCCGATAGGAACGCTGTTTGTCGACCGTTATTCCAATGTGGAGGTTGTGGCGAACGAGCTTCAGGAAAGGGCCCAGGAACTGCAAGTTGTGACCGTGAGGGCAGGTGGGGGTTTGGAATCTGTGTTTCAGGAGCGTGGCTTGCGCGTGACGAAGTTGGGGAGCAACCAGTGTCCGTCGCTCAATGACCATGCAGATGGCATCGACACCATGGACTTTTTGTTGAGATTGCCCAAACCATCTCGGCAGACCTAATTTTGCGGCATGTTCGGATTTTTGAAAGTGCGGAAAGTGGTGGGACGGAACGCCGCAGTGGTGTTGTTGGCCGTTCTCACGTGGACAGGCTGCAGCACAGAGGTGGATTTGACAGCCCCCTATGACAGTTTGCCTGTGGTGTACGGTTTGCTTGAAGTGGAAGCGGACACCCAATGGGTCAAAGTCAATCGCACATGGCTGGGCGAAGGCAACCAGCTTGTGGCCGCCCAAACCCCTGACAGTTCTGAGTATCCTGCCGGCAGTGTGGAAGGGTGGATTGTGGAATTGAATCCTTCGACAACGGGGCAAATCTTGGGGGATGAGGTTCCAACCGGCCGTGAATGGATGCTTGAAGAGACCATGGTCGACAACAAGGAGACCTCGGGAATTTTCTACGGACCTGCCCAACGGGTGTATTACGCAGTCACGCCTTCTGATTCCCAGGAAGGCTTGCGAGAGGACAAATTGTACCGTCTTGAGCTGAGGCTCCCCGATGGCAAAGAAGCGCGTGCCACGACCTCCATGGTGGAATCGAGCATCGGATCCATTTCTTACCCACCACCTGGGGTGCCAGCTTTCGAAATCGGGATGGCCAGCTTGAATTCCACAGGCACGGCCTCCTACTCTGAGTTCGTTTTTCGTTGGAACTCTTCCCCGGGCGCGAGTTTGTACACCGCAGCATTGGTTGTCAACTACACAGAGATTTACCATGCCGACGACGCTTGGACTGTGGTGGACTCCACTGTCGATCGCTCGCTGAGCATCGGGCTGGGCAGCCGCAGCATCAACAACCCAGACGGTGTGTTGAGCATCGAACAGTCTTGGAACACCGAGTCGTTCTACACCGAACTCGCGTCGAGGTTGGAGGTCAATCCTCGCGTGCGTCGTGTGCTTGGCAATTTCGATTCGGGTGACAAGGCAAGGGCTTTTGATTTTGTCCTTCAGGTGGCCAATCAGGATTTGGCCATTTACCTCGATGTCAATGAAACGACGAACAGCATTGTGCAGGACCGGCCTACTTGGACCAACGTCGAAGTGACAGATGCCTCAGGAAATCCTCGTGGGGGCGTGGGGTTGTGGGGTTCGAGAACCACCAACAGTGTGCGCAACATTGCGTACAGCAAGCAAACGATTCAGCACCTTCAAGAGGGGGATCGTACGGCCAACTTGAATTTCTGCTCTCCCAATCCCGCCAGCGCCTTCGCCTGCGATTGAGTCGTTGCATTAATGCAGACGACGTTGTGAACAGATTCTTCGTTTCATGGACCACACTCCGCGATGCTGACGCATCTTCCAGGTGTGGAACACGGCTACAAATGTGTCACTGATCGCGCCGAGTACTTTTGGCACTCTGGCATGTGCATTGTCACCCACAAACCGGATCATCTTCTGGATGCAGGAACGGCGAGGAGGGTGGAGGCCGAGCGTTCTGAATTGTGCCCCGAACACACGGGAACCGTGCTCCATGTGGTGCCGCGAAACATTGAAATGTTCGATCAGGACGCCCTTGCATTTTGGATGTCAAGTGAGGCGTCCAATGCAGCTCTGGCACGTGCGGTTGTCGTGCCTTCTGGCATCACAGCACTGCGCCACCGCTTGCGCTGGATGTTCTTTTCTTCAGAGGTGGCCTTCCGGGTGTTCAGACATCCCCAAGTGGCCAAAGGATGGCTGATTGATCAATGGCTGCAGCAACAAGAGTTGCGGATCAATGGGAAGGAGCACAAGCTTCTTGACCAAGCTCATTCCTGAGGGTCATCTGACTTGGACCAGGGCCATTTCCAGTTGAACGACCGGTGCCAACGGATGCCCACGCCTTGACTGGTTGTGTTCGCCGTTTGAGTAGCCGACGATTGAGCTTCGGAAAATCCGGTGAGTTGCAGGCTTTTCTCGTCATTGAGATGGTAGAGCACTCTGATGTTTTGGAGGTGGGTTTCTCCAAGGGCTTCCTGCGTGATTTCTCGAGATCCTACGGCTCCTTCCACCTCCAAACGATCGTTGAGGAAACTCGCACGCAAGGCCACCTGCAAGGCGTCCTGTTGCGCGTTCCCAGTCGCCTCTTCGCTCGCACGTTGGGCATCGTAACGAATCCCGATGTCGATGTCGTCATTGATGCGACTGAGCCATTGGGAAAGCTGGGAGGTCACGACGTCCACGGTGTAATCTTGGAGCCCATTGGATCCAAGTTCCAATGAGTTGTACTGGGGCGGCAGGAATTCTTGAAGGCTCAACAGTGCAATGGCTTGACTTGTTTTTTCAGAAGGGTCCGCAACGGCACTGGCCACTGCTTCAGAAACCAAAGGTGGCGCCAGGGGTGTGGCCAAATCAAAGGTCAGGTTGGGTGTCATCATTGGTCCTGACAGGTGCAGGAGCACCTCGACATCCTCATTTTGGACCTGTGTGTTTTCACCGCCCAAGAGTGGTTGGACGTTGGCCCGAGTCGTGTAGACGGCGTCCAAATCCAATGTTCCTTGGAATGGGTCTCCATTCCAAAAAAGTCTGCCACCAGGTTGGGCGACAAAAGTTTTGCGCACAAACGGCCCAAAAGCCAAATCATAACGTCCTTCCACGATGCTCAACTCGCCATTCAATGTCAAGTGTTCCCAATCGTCCATCAAAACGTGCAGGGTCCCTTCGGTAAAGCCGACGATGTTGGCGTTGTTTTCAGGGTCCGTGAGGATGGTGATTTTGGCGTCTGGGTTGGCCTCCAGACTGAGGTCAATCAGGACGCCCAGTTCGTCTTCTTGGACATTGTCCGGTTCATGAGCATGAGAACAATCCGAAGGAGGCATCAAGAATTCGACCGTGCTGTTCCAACCTGCTTCTTCTTCTGTCAACAGGGACAAATGCAGGTCTGTCCCCTCGTGTGCTGAGACATCCCCGCGGATGTCGAAATCTCCGTCCCAGTAGAATAGATCGAGCGATCCGCCGACGACAAGTTGGCCATAGGCCACGTCATTGTTGCTCGGGGGGAGGTTCATCAACAACAATGGTTCAGGCGTCTCCACAAGGGACGCGTCAAAGCTCCAATCTTCAAATTGGTTGTGAACCAAGGCACCTTCCATGCGCGCCATGTTCCCGAGGGCATCGTAGAGGGAAAAATTGTTCAGCCACAGGTCACCTTGTCCCATTTGAAAGTTGCCGTGGCCGCCGAAATGAGTGCCCAAGTTGGGGACATAGGCTTTGAGAGAATCCACTCGACCTTCGCCTTGAATCCAAGGCTGATCCCAATCCCCCTCGAGACTCAGATCTGCACGAAGGCGACCCTCGAGTTGGACAAATGTGCTGTCAATCCAAGGTTGTGCCCATTCAAAAGGGACTTCGGTCAGGCTCGCAGTCAGTGTTGGGTTGGGTTCAGACTCGAAGGGTCTGCAACTCAATTGGGATGTGATTGAGGTGTTGGTGGCCTGACTCACCGCATTGGCCAAAACGTTCAAGTGTCCTTTTTGTAAAGACATGCTCACGTCCATTTCGTCGAACTGAATGTCCTCGTAGGATGCGTTTGAGACGCGCATCGAAAGGGTGGACCTAGGTGTGACTTCCTTTCCCCAGACCCAATTTCCCTCGAGGTCCACATTGGACAAATTCAGTGCACTGTCCAAGGCCTGGGTCCACTCATTGATTTGACAGAAGGATCCTTGCAGGTTCAAATGGGTAGAGCTGCGATTGTCCACTGCGGATTTGATGTCCAACCTGCCCTTTGCTCCGGAAAGGGAAACCAGTGGAGGCAAGGGACATGCGGCGGAAGCCGTCCAATTCAAGGGGGCGTCTTCCATGCACAGTGAATCTCCTCGAATCGGCAGGGTCAATTCTAGGAGCGAGCAATCCCAAAGATGGTCAGCAGAGGATGCTGGTGCGGCATCCACTCTCCAGACAAATGGAGCTCGTCCATTGGGTTTGATGGTGAGCATTCCTTCCCATAGATCGCTGCCATTCAAGTTGGCATGGACTGCCACACTCTCTTTGTTCAAGGTGTCCGAATGGACCTGAGACTGAAGGCTCACATTCAGTTGGTTGCCTTGGGCCGTGACGTTGAGATCTGTGGCCGTCATGGAAAGGTCGGACAAGAAAACTTCTGGCATGGACAAACGTCCGCGCATGTTTTCTTGGTCCATGTCAACCGTGAGAGACAGGGTGTCGAGCAAGGTGGCCCCGGGCATCATCTGCGAAGTCCACTCTGAGCCAGGGGTGACCTCGGCGCGTATGCGCATGTCGCCCCAATTTGTGGGCGTGTTCTTCCGTTCAATCAGGGATGTCAAGTCTGGCAGATTCGGAGTGTCTTCCCCTTGTGCTTCAATCCATGCACCCTCGCTTGTCACGTTCAACAACCAAGTTGGTTCAACCCCGTTCCAATTGACATGTCCGTTGCCGTTCAATGGGCAATGCACATCGGCCAAATGTCCTGTGCCCCGCCATGACAGGTGTTTGGCAACGGAATCAAGTGTGAGGTGAAAGTCTGCTTCAGCGACAGGCTCTGCGGTTGAATCGGGGTCTTCCAATCTTGCAGTCACGTCCATCTCAAGTCCTTCAAAGGAACCTGTCAACGACCAAGGTCGAGCAGAGTGGGGTTGACGGATGTCCCACAGGATGACGCCCTCTTCTTCTTGCAGCTTGGCTTCAATTGCTTGGGAGGAATGGGACACCCAATGCCCCCAGGCACCTATGTGGGCCTCTGCACTTGCAGGTGGGTCAGGTGATTGCAGCCATGTGGCCCAATTCGGATGCACCATCGCATGCATCCTTAGGTCCAAATCACGTTCTCCAAGCAAAAACACGTCAACTGCATTTTCGGTACCATTGGCGCTCAGACTCAAGCTGTCTGCGGGGATGGCAGCTTTGAGCGTGTTGGGGATGTGCACCAGGCTGGCTTCAATTCCCCATGCGTTTGCGTTGCCGCTTGCCGTCATGTTGAGCCAGGAGGGGCCTTCGACATTTGCCGTCCAATGAGCTGAATCCAAATCCCATTCCAGGGTCGTGGTTTCTCCTCGACATTGGAGGGTGTCCAACCAGGCATTGATGTTGTCGTCCTTGACCCAGGCAACCACGTTCTCCCACTCAATGAGAGCTCGTCCTTGCCCGCGCATTTGGGGCCAAGCCAACCCACCTTCAAGCGACAGGCCAGGGAGTGACAATGTCGACGTTTCTAGTTCCCATCCGTCTGGAGTCCAAGCTCCGTGAAGCGAGGAGGCTGCCAGTTCAAGCGGGACTTCCATGGTCGGGATGGTGCCGCTCACCTGGGACCATTCGAGGTTTCCTAGACGGACGCCCTCGGCATTGCACGCCAATTCACTGCATGTGCCCGACCCCACGTGAAGCTCGTCATTGGTTGGCGTTGTCAAGTGGATCTCTTCCCAATCCATTTGGTGCAATGTGATGCCTTCCAGAGGCCCCGCCCAGAGCTCCGACCAACCCTCTTGCATGGGTGTGTCAGGGTTTGCATGTGCAAGGATCGAGTCCACCTCGTTCTGGGTGACTGCGAGCTTGCCCAAATGGATCCGGTCAATGTTCACCCCCGCCCGTGAGCGCGAAATCCCTGAACATTCAAGGACGTCTGTGATGGCGATCCATGCGTGGTCTTCACGTGCCATGTGAACGCCGTGAAGCTGGATGCTGCCTTCCATCACATTGAATGCAACATGCTCGACATGCAAGTCGATGCCGGCCTGTGTTCCGGCCCAGTGAATCAGCCTTGAGCGGCCTAGGTAGAGAGCCAAGCCACTGAACATCCCTAGGACAAGAATGGCACCGAGTGCACGCGAGGCGCGCCGCACCCGTGACCTTGGTCGTACAGGGGAGGTGTGGTTGAAGGGCATGGGCATGGCAGTGGCATTGAAGATAGGTGAGGTGAGCCATGGTTTGTATTTTCGTTGCCCATGGAACGTGAAGGGCATCCATTGATTTTGGGCATCGAGTCCTCTTGTGACGACACTTCGGCTGCGGTGATCAGGGGGGCGTCAGTGCTGAGCAATGTCGTGGCCAATCAGGCGCTTCACGCAACATTTGGTGGGGTTGTTCCTGAATGGGCTTCACGTGCGCATCTTTCCAAGATTCACCCCGTGGTTCATGCTGCGTTGGAGCAGGCTGGTGTGGTGCTCCACGAGCTGGATGCCATCGCATACACCCTGGGTCCAGGATTGCAAGGGTCTCTTCACGTCGGCACTTCCTATGCCAAAGCATTGGCTTGGGCCACCGGTGTTCCAGCCATTCCAGTGCATCACATGAGGGCGCACATCCTTGCCCACGTCTTGGAGCCTGGAAAGCCCCCGCGGTTTCCTTTTTTGTGTTTGACCGTCAGTGGGGGACACACCCAACTTGTGCATGTCAAATCCCCCAGCGAGATGGAAGTGCTTGGCCAAACCCTGGACGACGCTGCCGGAGAAGCTTTTGACAAAGTGGCCAAGTTGATTGGATTGCCTTATCCCGGGGGTCCTTGGGTGGACAAGTTGGCGGCCCAAGGAAATCCCGAGGCGTTTTCTTTCACACGACCACAGATGGAGGGATACAATTGGAGCTTCAGTGGACTCAAAACCCAGGTGCTTCATTTTTTGACCAAGGAGCAACGTGGGGATTCCACATTTGTGAATCGTCGAAAGGCTGACATATGTGCTTCGGTGCAAGCTGCCATTTTGGACATGTTGATGGCGCCACTGGAAAGAGCTGTGATGGACACAGGGATTTCTGAAGTGGCCATCGCTGGGGGGGTGAGTGCCAACTCAGGCCTTCGTCATCGTCTCAATCAAGCGTCCGATGACAAAGGGTGGACGGTGCACATTCCACCGATGGCATACTGCACAGACAATGCGGCCATGGTTGCGGCGGTGGGATGGCTTGATGCCACCGAACGACGTTCGGGTTCGCTGTCGGATGCCCCTTCACCGAGGTTGCCCGAGCTCAGGAGCTTGGCCTCGCTTCCTTCCTAAGGACGATGTTGGAAATGGAAAAGATGGCCTCTGTACTCCATGGTGGCTCCGCTTTTCGCAACAGGAAGCATGCGTCAGGGTGATGTTCAATCAGTCTGTTGCGTGTGACAGTCAACCCGACGGAAGGGCGTCGGTCGGATGCGAGATGGTGGGTCGACCCTTGCGACACAACGGGCTTTCGTGACGAGCCTTGCACATCTGAAAGTCCTGCACCGTTGTCCCGGACGACGATGTCCAACCAAGAAGAGGAAGACTTGACCTGAGACCGCATGACTTCAATTTCAATGGCGTGATTGCCCGCGCGACCATTGAAGCCATGCCATATGGCATTTTCAATGGCAGGTTGCAACAGCAAAGACGGGATGAGCGTGTTCAACCATTCCTCTTTTGGACAGCAGATGGCCCACGCGACATTGCAGCCCAACCGGACTTCCTCGAGTCTGACATATTGCTCCAAGGTCGCAAGCTCTTCCTTGAGTGGATTGGTCTGTGCACCTTCCTCCCGCCATTGAGACTTCCAGAGATCCACAAAAGTGGGGAACACGCGTTTTGCCTCGTCAATCCTTCCTTCACCCCACAGCCATTGAACTGAGGACAGTGCATTGAACATGAAGTGTGGACTGAGGTGGAGTTTCAAAGTTTCCTTGCGAACGACCTGTCGAGAACCGTCAATGGTCTGACGCTTGGCTGCGAGCGATGCGTGTGTGTGCAGCCTTTGATGGCGCTCCAGCCAGGCTGGTGAAGCA
>JAYZBB010000034.1:0-19308 GCA_036339415.1 Bacteroidota bacterium
ATCCCCAGTTGCCGCGGTTCAATGCCGCCTGCACTTGGGCTTCCTTGGCATCGTCACCCACGCGAATCACTTGCGCCCCGAGGATCGAGAACACGATGCCGAGGGCAGAAATCACGAGCGGCAACAAAATGGTGGACATGCCTCCGTAGTTGTCGGCGATGCTGCCACCCATGTCGCTGATCACGTAGTTGCCAAGCACCATGGCGGCCAACACAGTGGCTACGTATGAACCGAACAAGTCGGCACCCATGCCGGCCACATCGCCCACGTTGTCACCCACGTTGTCGGCAATGGTGGCAGGGTTGCGGGGGTCATCCTCGGGAATGCCAGCTTCCACCTTGCCAACGAGGTCGGCTCCGACGTCGGCAGCTTTCGTGTAAATGCCGCCACCCACCCGGGCGAACAAAGCAATGCTTTCTGCTCCGAGCGAGAAGCCGGCGAGGGCTTCAAGGATGACGGTCATTTGGTCTACGGAGGTGCCTTCTGCACCACCGCCCATCCAGCCGAGGAGGAGGATGAAGAGGGCACTCAAACCGAAAACCGCGAGGCCGGCCACACCGAGGCCCATGACCATGCCGCCGGTGAACGAGACCTTGAGGCCTTCGCTCAAGCTTGTACGGGCGGCTTGTGTGGTGCGGACGTTGGCTTGGGTGGCGATGCGCATACCGATGTTGCCTGCGAGTGCCGAGAACACGGCGCCGATGACAAACGCGACCACGATGAACCAGTGGGTGGTTTCCACCATGGAAGACACAAGGCCGAGGAGGGCGCCGGCGACCACAACGAACACCGCGAGGATGCGGTACTCAGCGCTCAAAAAGGCGAGGGCACCTTCGTGAATGTGCTGCGCGATTTCGCTCATTCGAGCTTCGCCGGTGCTTTGCTTGCGCACCCATGCGGCCTGAACGGCCATGACAATGAGGCCGAGAATGGCCAAACCTGGAACGAGGTAGAGCAGAGATTGCTGCATGAGGTTGGGATTGTGGGGCCGCCATTCGGCCCGATTTGATCTAAAGTTGTTTTGAAAAGTCTGTCTTACGCGACGTAAGCTACGTCTTTGCACGCCTGCACGATGTCCCTCACTTGAGGAAGTGCCTCTTCGATGAGGCTCGTGGAGAACGCAAATGGGGTGTCACTCTGGCATAGGCGCTGAATGGGCGCGTCGAGGTGATCGAATGCGTGACGCTGAACCCGGTAGGTGATTTCAGTGGCAATGGACGCCACAGGGAAGCTCTCTTCTACAATCACCAAGCGATTGGTTTTCTTGATGCTCTCCACAATGGTGTCGAGGTCCAAGGGGCGGATGGTGACGAGGTCGATGATCTCGGCCTCGATGCCTTCCTTGGCGAGCTCGTCGGCCGCAGCGTGCACGTCCTTGAGAATCTTGCCAAACGACACAATGGTCACGTCGTCGCCTTTTCGACGGACGTTGGCCTTGCCGATAGGCACGAGGAATTCACCTTCTGGAATCATGCCTTTGTCACCATACATCTTCTCAGACTCCATGACGAGCACGGGATCGTTGTCGCGGATGGCGGACTTCAAAAGCCCTTTTGCTTCATACGGTGTGAAGGGGGTCACCACTTTGAGTCCGGGCATGGATGCGTACAGGCTCTCGTAGCTCTGGCTGTGCGTGGCTGCAAGCTGGCCGGCTGTGCCGTTGGGGCCGCGGAACACGATGGGCACAGAGAACTGACCACCGCTCATCTGGAGCATTTTGGAGGCGTGGTTGATGATTTGGTCTGAGGCCAACACCGCGAAGTTCCACGTCATGTACTCCACGATGGGGCGCAAGCCATTCATGGCTGCACCGACGGCAATGGCACTGAAACCAAGCTCGGCGATGGGGGTGTCAATGACACGCTCTGGGCCAAACTCATCCAACATGCCTTTGGAGGCTTTGTAGGCGCCGTTGTACTCAGCCACTTCCTCCCCGAGGAGAAAGACTGATTGGTCTCGACGCATCTCTTCGCTCATGGCCTCGGCCACAGCTTCCCTGAAAGTGACTTCACGCATTGATTAGGTCCGATTTGGGCGGCAAAGGTAAATGATTAAGCAATGCCTCGCCCAAAAGGGGGGATTGGATGCAATCTCAGGGCATCGAATCGTCCGTGCTGACCTACCTTTGGGGCTCCTTCGCTGAGGTCATTTGGGCCCTCGAAGTCATTCATTCAAGGACCATGAAGTTTCTCGTTTGCATCAGCAAAGCCCCGGACACCACGAGCCGGATTGCCTTCACAGAAGGCGACACTCAATTTGACGCCAATGGCGTTCAATTCATTGTCAATCCCTACGACGAGTGGTACGCCCTCGTCCGTGCCCTCGAATTGAAAGAGCAGCATGGCGGCACGGTCACCACGATCACAGTGGGAGAGGCAGATTGCGACCCCGTCATTCGCAAGGCCTTGGCCATCGGTGCAGACGATGCGGTGCGCATTGACGCCAACCCGCAAGACGCGCTCCACACCGCCTCGCTCATTGCCCACCACGCCAAGCAGGGTGGGTACGACGTCGTGCTTTGCGGAAAAGAAACCATTGACCACAACGGTTCTGTCGTGGGAGGCATGGTTGCTGAAATGCTCGATGCGGCGTACATCTCGCTCGCGACCTCACTCGACCTCGACGGCGGCAAGGCTCATGCCAAGCGCGAGGCCAGTGGTGGATTGGAAACGGTCGAGGCCACGCTTCCCGTGGTCGTCAGCGCGGCCAAAGGCATGGCGGAACAGCGCATCCCCAACATGCGCGGCATCATGGCTGCGCGCACCAAGCCGTTGAATGTCGTGCCTGCCGAAGGAGGAATCCAAGGCTCGTCGGTTGCGAAGTTTGAGCTTCCTCCTGCCAAAGGCGATTGCAAAATGGTCCCTGCAGATCAACCAGAAGAGCTTGTGCGTTTGTTGCGTGAAGAAGCGAAAGTCCTTTAAACCCAGAATTTGAAAGACATGAATTGTTTGGCATTTGTCCCTACAAAGAATGGCCAGGCCACCAAGGCTGGCTTGGAAGCCGTGTCCTACGCAAAGCAATGTGGGGCGACCGTCGCTGCCTTGGTGGTGGGTGAACTGAATGGAGATGGCGGCGCGGGTGCCGCCGGCGCCTCGAAAGTGTTGCACGTGGGCGACAACCTTCAAGACGAAGGCCAAATTGCGCGCGTCGTCGCGTCTGCCGCAGAAGCAGAAGGGGCCAACCTTGTGGTTGCGCCTCACGACCACATTGGTCGGGCGGTGGCTCCCCGCGTGGCCGTGCGCATGGGTGCGGGCATGGTTCCAGGTGTCACGGGACTCTTGCAGGGTTCAGAAGTGAAGAAGAACGTGTTCAGTGGCAAGGCCATGGCGCACGTCAACATCAGCACCGCGAACATTGTGGTCACAACCACGCCCAATGCTTTTGGTGTGGCATCAGACGGCACTGATGCTGCTGTGGAGCCGTTTGCTGCCGATGCAGGTGAAGCGCGCTTGACGGTGAAAGGATTCGAGGCTTCCAGCGAAGATGGCTCCGTGCCGCTTCCCGAAGCAGTTCGTGTTGTTTCAGCTGGGCGTGGCTTGAAAGGACCGGAGAACTGGGGCATCGTCGAGGAACTGGCGCACGCCGTTCAAGCGACCACAGCCTGCAGCCGTCCTGTCAGCGACATGGGTTGGCGCCCACATCACGAACACGTGGGCCAAACAGGCATCACCATTCGTCCCGACCTCTACATCGCAGCTGGCATCTCCGGAGCGATTCAACACTTGGCAGGGGTGAATCAAAGCAAAATCATCGTCGCCATCAACACCGATCCTGAGGCGCCATTCTTCAAGGCTGCTGACTACGGCATTGTGGGTGATGCCTTTGAGGTTTTGCCTAAATTGACGGCGGCCATCAAAGCCCTTGGCTGACACCCTGCTTAGGCCATCCTGACCACCACCTGCAACCCATGAAGAAGATCGACCTTGAGATTTTGGACATCGCCTTGAGCGGATCGTCTTCCGGTGCGTATGCTTTGGTTTTGGGGGAAGTCAAGGGCAAGCGAAAGCTTCCCATTGTCATTGGAGGAGCGGAGGCTCAATCCATTGCGATTGAACTCGAGAACATGCGTCCCAGTCGACCTTTGACACACGACTTGATGAAAAACACGCTTTCTTCGTTTGGCATGGAGGTGACCGAGGTGCTCATCCACAAGATGGTCGAAGGCATCTTTTATGCACAACTTACCGTCACAGATGGCATTCGAGAAGAGAACATCGATTCGAGATCGTCCGATGCGGTTGCCGTTGCCGTGAGGTTTGGTTGTCCCATCCGTTGCAGCCAGCAAGTCATGGATGAGGCCGGCGTGGATTTGGAAGGAAACGAAGGAGAATTCCGAGCAGAAGAAGCGCAGGTTGCGCCTCGTTCTGCGAAAAAGCAGGAAGTCACAGTCGAGGAACTGCAAAAACAACTGGACGAGGCGATCGCGACGGAGAATTACGAGTTGGCCTCCGAATTGAAAAAGCGGATTGACGACCTTCGAGGTTGAGTGAATCCCTGCATGGCGGTCCAGCTAGACGCGCTGTATCTTCGTGGCATGAACAAATCAGTAGGCATCATCATGGGGAGCGCAAGCGATTTGCCCGTGATGGAAGGAGCGCAGGCCGTCCTTCGGGAATTGGGTGTGGCTTGTGAAATGACTGTGGTTTCGGCCCATCGCACGCCAGACCGAATGGTGACCTACGCCCGTGAGGCAGCCGAGCGAGGCCTTGGCGTCATCATTGCGGGTGCAGGTGGGGCGGCGCACCTTCCTGGAATGACAGCCTCTCTGACTCCGCTCCCTGTCATTGGCGTGCCCATTAAAAGTCGCAACAGCATCGATGGCTGGGATTCTGTGCTGAGCATTTTGCAGATGCCTTCCGGTGTTCCAGTTGCGACGGTTGCGTTGGATGGCGGTACCAATGCCGGCATTTTGGCAGCCCAAATTCTAGGTGCCACAGACGATGCGCTGCGCGAGCGCGTGGCTGCCTACAAGGAAGGATTGAAGGCCAAAGTGATCGACTCGATTGACACCGTGGAATCCCATCAAGCCAAAGGATGAGCTCGACCGTGACGTATCGTCCTGAGAACCTCGATGCGAAGAAGCTTCACGGTTGTCTGCTTGGGGCCATCGCGCCACGGCCCATCGCATTTGTGAGTACTATCGACGCACAGGGTCGCGTCAACCTTGCCCCATTCAGTTACTTCAATGTGTTCTCGGCCAACCCGCCTTTGGTGGTTTTCTCGCCGGCAAGGCGTGGCAGGGATGCGACCACCAAACACACCTGGGACAACGTTCAAGAAGTGCGAGAGGTCGTGGTGAATTTGGTGGACCATGCACTCGTGAATGCGTGTTCCTTGGCAAGCACCGATTTTGCGCAAGGCGTTGACGAATTTGTCAAGGCAGGGTTGACAGCGGTTCCGTCTGAAGCTGTGCGCCCCCCGCGAGTGGCGGAATCTCCCGTGCAATTGGAATGCAACGTTGTGAAGCTCGAATCCCTGGGTGAGCAAGGAGGCGCCGGTCAGCTCGTGTTTGCCGAAATCGTGCGGATGCACTTTCGAGAGGATGTTTTGAACTCTGTGGGGGTGCCAGATGCCACGAAACTTGACCTCGTCGGTCGATGCGGTGGTGACCATTACGTTCGCGTTCACGGTGACGCACTGTTCACCGTTCCCAAACCTTTGGGAGTCATGGGCATGGGAGTTGATGGATTGCCCGAGGACATTCGGATGAGCCGTGTGCTGACAGGAAATCACCTCGCCATTTTAGGAGGTGCAGAATCCATGCCTGATGAAACGGATGTCAATGAACACAAACTGCTCGAATTGGCGGATGTGTTCATGGATCACGAGGACGATGGCGCAGCCTTGGAGTCGGCGCTGCATCACATGGCGGCTGAACTTTTGGACAAAGGCATGGTGGATGAAGCGTGGAAAACCCTCCTCGCATTCAATGCGGGTTGAGGCCAAAAACCGGACCGCAACGATTACCTTCGTTTCATGGCATTTGAAGTGAAAGGCACCCTGAAGAAGCTGTTTGACCAGCAAGATTTCCCAAGCGGATTTTACAAGCGCGATTTCGTCGTGACCACGATGGAGCAGTATCCGCAAGACATCAAGTTTTCTGCGTTGAAAGAGAAATCCGAGCAACTCGGCCAATACGCGGAGGGGGATGTGGTGAATGTGAAATTTGACTTGCGCGGCCGAGAGTACAATGGCCAGTACTATGTCGATTTGAATGCTTGGCGAATTGAGCGCGGAGACCAAACAACGGTTCCCGACGCCGGTGCAGGACAGCAGCCTGCTGCCGTCAGTGCGGCACCGATGCCTCCGGTACCCCCCATGCCGGCAGCTGCGCCAGCTGACGACGACGATCTCCCGTTCTGATTTTGCATGGCGGACCCATCTAGCGCTTCCAATCTGGAGCGTGCGCTTGACGCGTACGCCAGGGGATTTCAGCGCTGGTTGCCGAGTCCGTTCACCATTGCGGTGATGCTCACCGTGGTGGCTGCATTGATGGCCCTGCGGCAGGCCAGCGCCCCGGAGGTGCTGGATGCGTGGACGACAGGCCTTTGGAATGCCGGCTTGATTCGGTTTGCGTTTCAAGCCATGTTCATGCTTGTGTTGGGCCATGTGCTTGCGTTGGCGCCGCCCGTATTGAGAGCCCTGCGTAAAGCCATCGATTGGATTGTGAAGTCCCCAATCAACGCACCGGCCAAAGTTGCGCTGTTGAGCATGGTGATGGGCTGGGTGAATTGGGGATTGGGCCTGATTTCTGGGGCCATCCTTGTTCGTGGAGTGATGGACCGCCGTCGAAGGGAGGGGAAAGGTTCTCCGCTCGCGTCGGTGTCGTTGGGTGTCTTGGGTGCTGCGGGCTACACTGGTCTGCTCGTTTGGCATGGCGGGTTGGGAGGATCGGCTCCATTGAAGGCGGCGGAATCGGGACATTTGGCTACGTTGGTTCCCAATGTGACCTGGTTGGATGAATTGCCACATGCTTTGACGCTGAGCGAGACGGCATTGACCGGATGGAGTCAGGCGGTCACTTGGACCGTGATTGCGGTGGTTGTGTTGACATTTGTGTGGCTGGGGCGTCGCATCCAAGGCGGTGTGTCCAACGAACTGCCGGCGATGCCCTCGAGGTCATCCAAAGAGATTGAAGATGATGACGTGCGTGGTGGATTGGCGCAATGGGCCGATCGGTCGAGGGGAGTGCCTTACTTCTTGGGGACGTTGTGTTTGGGAGGGGCCATGGCCTGGGCAGGTCAGTCTGGACCGTTGTCCAAGTTGTCGTTTGTCACGCCCGATTGGATCAACATGGTTCTTTTGGGGGCGGCATTGCTTGCACACGGTCAAGTCAAGGGGTTGTTGCTTGCACTCGACGAGGCCATTTCAGGAGCATCCGGCATCTTGGTGCAGTTTCCTTTGTACTTCGGCATCATGGGGATGGTCTCTGGAACTGGGTTGGGGACGTGGATGGCCGAGGCACTGGTCCGGACGACCTCTGCGTCTTGGTTGCCCGAGGCGTTGTTTGTTTCCTCTGGCGTTCTGAACGTGTTTGTCCCAAGCGGTGGAGGCCAGTGGGCCGTCCAAGGGCCGCTTGTCCTTGAGGCTTGTCATGCACTTGGTGTGCCTTTTGAGCGCGGCATCATGGCGATGGCCTTTGGGGACGAGTTGACCAACATGCTTCAACCGTTTTGGGCCCTGCCATTGTTGGGCATCACGGGGTTGTCTGCCCGAGACATTCTGCCCTACACATTGCTGGTCATGGTGGTGGCAGGTGCGGTGATGCTCGCGTTCCTGTCCTTTTGGGTTTGACCAACGCCGTGCATCGCACACTTCCAACCGACCTTTGCAAGATGACGCCCGAATTCCAAACCCATGTGCTGCCCAATGGCCTGCGCGTGATTCATGCTTGGATGCCTCGCGCCGTGACGCATTGTGCGTTGGCAATCAATGCGGGCACAAGAGATGAAGCAGAGGATGAGTCTGGTTTGGCCCACTTCATCGAGCACGTCCTGTTCAAGGGGACCCACAAACGAAAAGCGTTTCACATCCTCAATCGCATGGAATCCGTGGGAGGTGAAATCAATGCCTACACAACCAAAGAGGACACCTGGATCACGTCATCTCAACGCGTGAAAGACACAGAACGTGCGATCGAATTGTTGGCGGACATCGCGTTTGAGAGTGTGTTTCCAGAGGTTGAATTGGACAAAGAGCGAGATGTGATTTTGGACGAAATCGCCAGCGTGCATGACCAGCCAGGCGACATGATTTTCGAGTCTTTTGAGGCGGGATTGTTCGCAGGCCATGCCTTGGCTGCGCCGATTTTGGGCACGGCCGAGCGGGTCAAATCGTTGTCTCGGGCGCAGGTCCAATCATACGTGGCCACACACTACCGTCCGGACAACATGGTCCTCGGGGTGGTGGGTGCGGTGAAATGGGTCAAGGTCAAATCGTGGGCAGAAACCTATTTTGGGGACGTTGCCCCCACATCTTTGCCAGCGGCAGCCCCGCCGAGGGTGTCTCCGACAAAACAAGTGCCTTTCACGTGGGTTGAACCCCGGGGGGTGCATCAAGTGCATCATCTGATGGGGTGTCGCGCACCAGGCGGGGATTCGTCTCAAAAACTGGCCATGACGGTCGTGGCCAACTTATTGGGCGGTCCGGCCATGAACTGCCGCCTCAACCTCAACATCCGTGAGAAGTTTGGGATGGCCTATCACATTGAGGCAAACCACCTTGTCTACGAAGATGCAGGCGTCTTCAATGTCTACTTCGGCACCGACCCACGGTTCCACAAACGGGTGGAGCGGCTCGTTCGCAAGGAGTTGGCCACCATGCGAAACAAGTCCTTGGGATCGAGGCAGTTGCACGATGCAAAGCAGCAGTTGTTGGGCCAAATTGCACTTGGCCACGACCACGGCGGGTCAGTCCTCACTGGGCTGGCCAAGACCTTTTTGATGTACAACCGTGTTGAGACGTTGGACTCGCTGGTAAGTGCCATTGAAGGTTTGACTGCCTCGGATTTGATGGAGGTGTCCAACCAATGGTTGGGCGAAGATGGGTTGAGCAGCTTGACCTTCACAACGCCCAGCAAAGGGTAGGCTCAGTCCTTTCCGAAGCTGTGCCAGCTGTTGTGGCGTGCTTCAATGCCGTTTTTGATGGACCGAATTTTCAGTGCAAGGGCACCCCAAATGCGGTCGTGTTTCTCCAACAATTCTCGCATGGCGTCGTCGTCGTTGTCCGCTCCCAAGGCCATCAGTGCAAGAACAGGATGGTCGTGGTTGCGGAGCCATTGAACGGCACTTCCGTCTCCTTCGGCCCCTCGGCAAAGTGCCATGAGTTCAGGAAACCCTTCGTTCATCAACCATGCACGCGCTTCGTTTTGGTTGTGCAGAGCATGGACAAACAACCCCAGTTCTGGGTACCCATTCCCCAAAAGCCAATCGCGAAACTTGCCATTTCCGGAAATCGCCTCGCCCCAAGCCACAAGTACTTTGATGGGATATTGTCGTGCCACGAGAGCAAGGTAGGGTGGGAGCGGCGGATTACCTTCGCACCCTTGAATCAGTCCCTCTTCAACAGGACGTTTTGGCTTCTCTGCTCAGGGACGGTCCTCTTCATGGCCAGCTTTGGCATGTTGCTGCCAGAATTGCCAGGCTACTTGGCAGGCATGGACGCACACCATTGGATCGGTTGGATTGTCGCGTTGTTCACCATGGGTGCCTTCGGGAGCCGCTTTGTTGCGGGTCGGGTGGCCGACAGGGCCGGTCGAAAGCCTGTGATGCTTTTTGGGACGGCGGTGACAGCCCTTGCGGGTTTTGCCTACATCGGGGTGGCAAAGCTGGACAGCATGGCCATGGCCGTGACAGGGTTCTTTGTCGTGCGTTTCCTCCATGGTCTGTCGACAGGCTTTCGACCCACGGGAACCAGTGCGTTTCTCACAGATTTCACCCCACCAGCACGACGTGGTGAGGCTTTTGGTTATCTGGGCGTTGCTGGAAATGCCGGCATGGCATTGGGGCCGGCGTTGGGCAGCTGGTTGGCGGTGGAGTTTGGGTACGATGCCATGTTTTTGGCGAGCAGTGCATTGGGGCTGGCGGCCTACATCATGACCCTCCGTCTGCCTGAGACACTTCCGGCTGCACGGGGCGTGGAATGGCAGGATTTGAATGTTTTGCAGGGAGGCACTGTGGAAAGAGCAGCATGGCCTGCGTCGTTGTTTTTGCTGCCCGTGGCCATTGCCTTTGGGACGTTTCTGACGGTGACACCAGATTTGGTGGCCGATTTGGGCTTTGTGTACAAAGGCTCATTCAACACGGTGGTGGTGGCCGCATCGATTGCCGCACGCCTCGTGGCAGGCAAGGCGTCAGATCGATACGGTCGGGTTGAATTGCTCATGGTGGGTGCTGTGTTGCTCACAGTGGGAATGACGTTGTTTTCGTTCGCATCCACGGTGCCCGTTCTTTTGTTCGCGGGGGTGGTCTATGGTTTGTCAATTGGCATCAACATGCCGGCCATTTTCGCTTGGACCATTGATTTGGCGCCTGAGGGAAAGTCGGCCACGGCACTGAGCACAATGCTCATGTCATTGGAAGTTGGGATTGGATTGGGGGCGTACGTATCGGGGTCGTGGTTTGCTGCTCAGCCCGCTGTGTTGCTCGATTTGTATGGCATGTGTGCGGGGTTTGGGGTGCTCGGGTGGCTGTTTTTGGCGTGGTGGAAGCGCGTCCACAATCAGGGCGATTTTGCCAGTTGATAACTCCGTCTCGACGTGCGGCAATCATCGAGCTTCGAACCTATCTTTTCAGGCATGGAGACGCTACTTGAAAAACAGCTGACGCAGGCGCTTTCAGAGCGCAAAGCCGTCATGGGTGAGTTCCTTCGATTGAAGGCGGAGCTTGCGCGGACACAGCAACGCAACGACGATTTGAGATCAGAAAACAGGGCACTCAGAGAGGCGTTGCATGCGGCAGAACACGAGGTGGGCAATTTGTTTGCCTTTGCAACGCAAGTGGGTGAAGAAGCGTCTTAAGAGGGCTTCCACTTCGATTTACAATGAAAAGGCCGCCCAATGTGGGGCGGCCTTTTTCATGTCCTTTGACATCGGATTCAGGCAGTCTCGAGCGTTGCCGAAGCTGTTGGAAATCCACGGTCCACTTTCTTGAACAACCCTTGCAGGACCTTGCCAGGTCCAACCTCTGTCACTTCCGTGGCACCGTCTGCAATCATGGTTTCCATGGTTTGTGTCCAACGCACAGGGGCCGTCAATTGTGCCACCAATTGTTGGCGAATCAATCCAGGATCAGATGTGGGCTCGGCGCTCACGTTTTGGTATATCGGACAGCGAGGAGTCCGAATGTCTGCCTTGTCAATCGCGGCAGCCAATTCAGCGCGGGCTGGTTCCATCAAAGGACTGTGAAAAGCGCCACCCACGGGCAGCATCAATGCACGGCGGGCACCAGCTTCCGACAAGGCTGTGCAAGCCGCCTCAACGGCAGGAACTTCCCCTGAGATGACGAGCTGACCGGGGCAGTTGTAGTTTGCCGCAACCACAACACCTTGGGTTTCTTGGCACACGCTCTCCACAACGTCGTTGTCCAAGCCCAGCACTGCCGCCATGGTCGATGGTTGGGCTTCACATGCTTTTTGCATGGCGTTGGCCCGTGCGCTTACAAGGCGCAAGCCCTCGGCAAAATTCAACGATCCTGCTGCCACGAGTGCACTGAATTCCCCAAGGCTGTGACCTGCAACCATGTCTGGTTGGAATGTGTCGCCCAGACATTCTGCCAGGATGACGGAATGAAGGAAGATTGCGGGCTGGGTCACGGCCGTCTGCTTCAAGGCCTCGTCTGTGCCACCGAACATGATGGAAGAAATGTCAAAGCCCAACACCTCGTTGGCCTCCTCAAATCGCGTGCGAGCCGCAGCAGACATGTCGTGAAGGTCTTTGCCCATGCCTGGAAATTGGGCGCCTTGGCCCGGGAACACAAAAGCTCTCATGTCAAGAAAATTTCAGAGACAAACCTACTGCAAGGATTTGTTTCAGCTGAATTCCAGGTCCCTTTTCGCCGAGGTCATTGGGAAGGTCTGGGTCGGGCTCTCGAAGGATGAGTTCCACGTCGCGATCGTAGATGAGGGTGACTCCCAATGTGGTTGCGAGCCAGTCATTGACTTTGAGGGTCAGCAAATGGTCTGTGAACACGTCAATGACATCAGGTTCTTCAAGGTAGTTGCTGAACAGGTCCAACCTTGCCGTGTAGGACACATTGGTGGTCACATCTTGTTTCATCCCCAAGCGGATGTACCCTCCAATCTCGTGACGTGACCGTGCACCTGCGTCCAACCCAAACGTGCCAGCCTCGGACAACGAGTCGTTCAAGACAAAGGTGGATTTGGAGGTGAATGGAGCCAAAAACACGGACCAAGCGGGGGAGGGCTTCACATCAACTCCAAGCGCCAATACGAGGTAGCCTGGGGCCATGAAAGATGAAGTGACGTCACTCCGATTGGGGATGCCATTCGTCGTGGCGAACCCTGGTGCAAGTTGCGTTCGAAAACTCCCCAAGGCGGTGAGCGACCCCTTGTCCTTCATTTGGAACCCCACCTTGCTGGCCAATTCAATGCGGTCGTCGGTTTTCAAGAGCACCCCCTCTTCGGGTCGATGCAGCAACCCAAAGGCACTGTGCAGTTCAGTGTCCCAGCCCAAAGCCTTGCCATCGTACTCCCAAAATTGGTCCACGCGCGCAATGAGGCTCGTTGAACTCTGACCACCTGCTGCCCACTGTGAAAGTTGGACTTGACTGAATTGAACGTTGATCAGAGTCTCGGCCTTGCGGTACACTGAGTCGGGATGTTCGACCAAATTGCTCCGAAGATTTTGCTCGTCTTTTGCTCCCAGAGGCAGATCAGCTCCTTGTCCCCAAGTGATGCCGCATGGACTTGTCCAAAGAGTGAGCAACAGTGTTGTGCTCAGCGCCAACGTGTGTGGCGTCATCGAATCACGCTGACGTGTCCCGTGTAGACATCTGCGCCTTGGCCATTCTTTTTCTTCATGGAGATGCGCCAGGTGTAGACCCCGGTCGGGACAAGGTGTGTGCCCTCAGGTCCTGTGCCATTCCACTGTTCACCAGAGGGGTGATTGGGATCCTGAGAACACCAGACCCTGTGTCCTGTGCGGTTGAACACACAGACTTCATAAGACTCAATGACCTTGGTCCCTTCAATGCTTGGGAACCACGAATCGTTCAGGTTGTCCGCAAAGCCACCTTCTCCACCTCGTGCAGGAGTGAAGGCATTGGGCACGTACATGAACAAATCATCTTTCACACGAATCACCTCTTCGGCATAGTCGGTGCAACCTCTGTCATTCACCACGGCCAATTCGACCGTGTACTCCCCCGTAGCCTCGTAACGGTGTTCTGGATCGACTTCTGAAGATCCGCTCTCTCCGCCGTCACCAAAAATCCAGATGTTTTCAGTTTGCCCCTCGGATTCGTTGACAAATTGAATCAAGGCGTCGGCCAAATCCACCGTGTTGTCTGGCAACACAGAGAAGGCAGCCACGGGGGGAATGACCCCTTCAAATGCAGCTATGTACGTTGTGTCGACCGCGCAAACAATGACATGATCCGTTGTGATGGGATTGCCGTCCTCGTCATAATCCAAGATGGAATTGGTTGTGTGGGTCTTGGATACTTCGAATTCGACGTTTCGATAGCCGGGGTATTCAACAGGCAGCACCAGCGGCGAATTGAAGTTTTCGAAGGCTCCGTAGTCTTCGATGAACATGGTGAAGTCAGAAGCGCCAATCGAGGTGGCGTTGATCACCACCGTGGTTGGCATGCAGATGCCATCAGGCTGGGTGAAGGTCAGCGTGGGGTCAGGCAGCTCGCGCAGGGTGAAGGGCTGCGCAGCCGTGGTTTGCGAACAACCGTAGGCGTTCTCGATTTCCAAAATGACGTCCACCGTCCCAGGAGCGTCCATGCAAACCAATGGAACAGGCGCGTTGGGGTCGTCGATGGACACATTGTTTGGACTCAATCCCGAGATCGGGGTCACAAACCACGTGTATGAGTGAACGTCGTCTTCACAGAGAAGGTAACCTTCAACGTCGTGCAACACGTCGAGACAAACGGCATTGGCAGTGTCGAAACACGCTTGAGGGGCCGCTAGCAAAAATTTCGGAGTGGGGGTAGGAGTGACCACCAAGTCATCGCTGAGTGTGGACTTGCATCCGCGGGTGCCTCCCGCCAGGAGCACGTGCTCCAATGTCACCTCGACCTCGATGTCTTGCACATTGGGACAAGGCGCGTTCCGCTCGAACAAGTAACACCCATTGTCAGGCCCGAGGACATTGTCCCAAGCCACATTGATTTGGGGTAGGGGGGTCAGGTCGTTGGTGACTCCAACCTCAACACAAGGCTGAGATGGAGAGCACACGCTGTCCGGAAGCGCAACAATCCATTCCAAAATGGGGGTTGCCAACACCTCAATGGTTGCTGCTGCTGTGCTTGAGCACCCATGTTCATCCACCACTTCGCACCCAACAACAATGTCCTCTGGATCGCCATTGGTTTCCGGTGTGGTCGATTCAACGCTGGCCGCATTCACCGTTCCGGCCACACCTGGCTCAACACCCGAGAGCACGCCTCCACCGCTGACTTCCCAAGTGAGGGAGTATGTCGAACCATCGACGGGGTCCACAATGTCGCAAGACACCGCTGCATCCTCTTCTTGACAAATGGCGGTCTCGGTTGTGAGTTCAATGTTGGGGTTGGCCAAGACGTCAATGATGCTTGCAAGGGTGGTTTCACAAGTGGTGACGATGCCTTCAAATTCGTAGTTCAAGATCTTGGTGACCGTCAGGGTGGTTGACGGTGGCAGCAATTCAAAGGTGAAACAATCCTCAGGCGTCTCCATTTCTGAATCGCCAACGGATGGAGTGAAGTCGTAGAGTGGGGGCACCCAATCGCTGTCGTCGTTCACATCACAAAAGGTCACGCTGTCCGCTTCACAATATGGACTTTCGAGCACCCAATTGGGTTCAATGACAGGCAGTGGGTACACCACGGATGGAACCTGATCTTCAGATGTGCATTCGAGCACACTCCCGTCCACGAGTGAGTACGCCAAGATGCCGGTGACAGTCAGCACGTCTCCTGAATCCGGTGCAATCAATTGAAGCTGCTGGATGGAATCGCCTGTAACAGCATCTCCAGGGGCAAAGATTGCGTCCGAAGTCACCACCGAGGTTGAGGGAGTGAACTCAAAACTGTATGCATCTGCACCAGTGACTTCAACGTCAATGCCATCTCCTTGGCATGCATGGGAAGCTGTGATTTCCAACTCTGGCAATTCATGGATCGTGCAAAAGGTGGTTTCTTCCAAGCAGCCGTAGCTGTCAGTCAATGAAATCTCCTTGCTGTTGAACGAGATTTCATCTCCCGGTGCTCCCTCATAGACCGCTTCAAATGTCCAACATGGATTGTCAACGGACACCGATGCCCCGGTCTCAGCAAACTCCGGATCTGTGTTCCATGTCCACGACTGCTCAGGACTTGCACCATCCTCAACACCGCAGGTTCGCGTCGCGCACAGTTCCACGATTTCTCCGTCACACACATCCAAAGTCGAAGGGGACAAAGAAAATCTCGGTGTGGGGCGGATGAAGACTTCCCAATCGGTGGTTTCACGACAAACAAGACCACTTGGGCGTGTGCTCGAGACAATGATGACACCGTTGGCGTTGTTCACCACTTGGCAATCGGCGCCTGCGTCGAGTTCCGCGGTCAACGTGATGGATGTGCCGTTCCCCAACGAAGCGGGGGTGCCATTGTCATCCTTGATCCATTCGTAACTCAAAGGGGCTGCATCGCTGGCTGTAACGGTCATTGTGAAATCGGCGCCTTCACAAGCAACACCGTCTGTTGCATCCAAACTTGAGTCCTCAATGACAAGGGCAGATGTGGGTGGGTTGATGCCCACCAACGCAACGGCCTCTTGCGACATGCAAGCGAGGGTTTGGTCAGCGATGGCATAGGTGTTGGTGCCAAAAAAAGGTCCAGCTTCTGACCCTGTTGCAAGACAGGCTTGTGGCAGCACAAATTCAAAGCAACCACTGCCATTGGCAGAAGGCTCTTCCAGATTGCCGTCACAACAAAAAGCAAGAGACTGTGGGCCACAAAGCTCCAGCTCGGGATCCTCGTTTCGGCAGAACTCAGCGTTGGAGGTCAACTCGATGCAAGGGGCCGGAAAAACATCCACCATGTCCACCCACTCAAATTCAGCGCTGCAACCGTCGGTTTCACTCAATGTGAGATACACAGAAAGGGTTGTGGAAGGGGCATTGTCAAACGAGGAAATGCAAGGGAGGTCTGGTGTGGATCCAAATGCACAATCGTCTTGCAAGGAGACGAGGTTGCTTCCTAGGGGGGTGGAGGCATCGAGAACTTCCCATTGATAGTTGAGCAAATTGTATTCCACTCCGCCTTCTGGGGTGTTTTCTTCGAACTCTCCTTTGGCCCCTCGCGCTTCGATCAAGAAATTGCTGTTTGCGCAAAACATGCTTGTCTCTTCTCCCGCAAAAACCTCGGATCCTGGGCACGCTGTTGGGGTGCTTCCATTTGCAGCAGGCTCAGCGCATGGCGGCAACAGGATGGACGAACCTCCAGCATCGTCAAAGGCCTCCAAGACGCGAATGCCTTCGACCGAAGGAAGGGCACGCACGTCCATCGTCAAACTCGTTGCAACTTGACACCCCACGACGTCTGTGATTGTCAAATCCAGACAAACGTCTGCATCGGGATCGGCATCGGGTGGCAAGGTCAGGTATGCTTTGCTGCTGACAGCAACCCCTTCCCCTTGTTGAACATCACAATCGTTCGTGCAGGGGGTACCATCAATGTCCAACAATGAAGTTGTTGACGCAGGGGCACACTCCTCCCACAAAAAGCACAGCTCACCATAGAGTCCGTTGTAGTTCGAAACCACCACGTCGAGTTCGTACTCAACCCCAGGGCAGATGAAATCGGGTTGTTCAATCCCTGACCCTGGAATGACCGGAGCCTCGTGCCATTCGAAGGAGATGGATTCAGTGGACTGACATGTCTTGGCGGAACCATTGGCTGAAGCCGTCTGTGAGGTCACCTCAATCAAAATGGGATTCGCTCCATTTGTCAAAATCTCACTTGAGATGGTGATGTTGTCGCCGGTAAGTTGAGGTTCAAAAAGTTGAGGAGCATAGGTTTCGCCGCCATCGATGGAGTATTTCCAATTCAAGATGTTGGTGATGTCGCTGAAACAAGATTCGCACGCCTCGACAGGACAACTTTCACATGACAACCCATCTGGAGTGAAGTTGACATCATTGCAGTTGATGGCAGAAAAAGAGAATTCTTCGAGGTTGTCACACAGAGCCGATTCAGAGGCAACACGCAAATCCGGATAAGGGATGACCTCAGGATTGAAGCGCCCCAAAGATGAAATGCATTGAAGGAGGCCGTTCTCAACATTGGGAAGGCTCCAAGATTGACGCAATCTCAGGCCAATGACAGAATTGCAAGACAGGTCACAAAAGTCAGGTGTGTTTTCCTCCGAGTAGGCATCGATCGCAGTCCCAGACAAATCCCATGGGACGGGCGCAGGACAAATGCCACTCTCGTCGTACGCCGGGATGGACTCCATGTCGTCACAAGTGTCGTCAAGAAACCACTGAAACTCAAGACCCCCAGATGCGTTGACATTCGTTGGCTCCAAACATTCGCCTTCACAAATGGCTTCCAAGGTCGCTGTTGGTTGTGGGGCGGAGTAAAACGTCATTGACCCTTCGAGGAATTCGCTTTCACAGCCGGAGTCGTTCACAGCGGAGACTTGGACGTCGAAATTGGTCACCTCATCGATGTTGCCTCCGAAACAAGTCAGGATGACATCCTCCAATGAAAGAGAGAGCGTGGTGTTGGCCAACACGTCTGCCGAAGACACTTGATCCACAAGCTCAAAGGTGCTCGCAGGGGTAGTCACCACCCAAGTGACGTCCAAAGGCGATGGCGCCGCGTCGCTGTTGTCGATGGCAATCGACAACGATGCCGACGTTTCATAAGCACAAGCTGTGATGTTTTGAACTCCGTCGGCCCATGAAATCTCGGGTTTCGTGGCCACCTCTACGTTGATCGATTTTTCCGTAATGCATTGCAGCGGGTCGATGCCGACGGCAAAATGACACGTTGTCCTACGAATGACGCCAGACACGCCGGCAGCATCCAAATTGAAAAAGGAAGCGACATTGTCGCTCTGGGAAGGGTTGCCTGTACAGGCCGAGGCGCCAAAGCCTGAAGTGCTGGAAATTTGGTTGGGCAGAGGGGAGGTGACCCATTCGTGTGTGGAAATTGCAGGAGCAGCAACCACTGTGATTTCCAGGTCGTCCCCGTCACAAATTGTTGGGTAGGAGGCAGGCTGCGTCACTTCGTATGCAATGTCCTCCGCTTCAAAAAACTGAATGCCAACGCATGACGTATTTGCGCATTGCAACGTTTCGCCTTCATCCACGGCATAGGTCAATTCGATGCTTTGGCAGACGATGTCGCCATTTTGGAACAGCAGGCTCTCTGTCAAAGGCAATGCTTGGGGCGTTGATGTGGTCACGGAGTTTCCTTCCAGCGTCCATGTTGCGCTGACTCCTGGGGGGGTGCCATCGCAGTCAGTGGTAGTCGCTGTAAAGTTGCTGAGGACCTCGGCGTCAGGGTCGCCTTCACAGAAAGGGTCCAGAGAAAGGCTGAAGTTTGGCGTTGCAAACACATCAATCTCTCGCGCCACAGCGGTGACTCCGCATCGGTTGCTCGCCTCGAACTCGAGAAGGTAACATCCAGCGCTCAGGGAAGACACGGCGAAATTGTTGGTGACCGCATTTGGGTTGACTCCCGAAGATGTGCAACCAACGGTGGGCACTGTGAGGGGGGTTGAATTGGTGCGGTCACTGATGGATGCGCACAAGTCTGTATCCAATCCGTATGGAGTGCTGACAGCGCTTGTGACGCTCAACACGCCGCCGAGCTCGCAGAATGCGTCCTGCGCAATGGAAGGGGCAGGAGCGGCAGGAACCTCGCCAACCACGAGTTGTGCAGGAGTGATGTCTTGTTGTACCAGTTCCCAAGAAATCGCACCCGTGACCTCAAAGTCACCGGCGGAAAGGGGAGAAAAGATAAGCGTGGTCTCAGAATTCCAATCGGCAAGATCGTTCCCAACACTCGCGTCCAATTGGTAATCAGAAGGGGACGCAGCGGCACCGTTTTTCAAAACCGCCCACTCAATGAGCACAACATCTTCCAA
>JAYZBB010000035.1:0-7217 GCA_036339415.1 Bacteroidota bacterium
GGGCGTGAACACCTGTCCCGCAGACCTCAACAACGATGGCTTCATTGCCATCGCGGACATTCTCCAATTCTTGGGGGAATTCGGATGCGAGTCCCAATGCACCGCTGACATTGACGGCGATGGCAGTGTCACCGTGCAAGATTTGCTTGGCGGGCTGTTGTCGGCCTTTGGTGAATCGTGTCCTTGATCTCAGCCAAACGCCACATCCAGCGCCTCAATAAAACGTTGAGAAGCTCGGTCCAAATCCTCGTCTGTGTGGGCCGCCGAAACGAACCCAACTTCGTAGCCTGACGGTCCCAAGTAGACGCCTCGTTCCAACAATGCGGCATGCAGGGTGCTGAAATAGGCCATGCTGTCTGGGTCGATTTGGTCGCTGCGCCGAATGTGCACCTCGTCAGAAAACGCCAACCAAAAAATGCTGCCTCTTCTGAAAATGTTGAAGCTGTATCCTTGTTCCTTGGCGTGGGCCAAAACTGGATCAATCATTCGGGCCGCTTTCCGATCGAGCGCCTCGTAAAATCCTGGCTTCAAACATTCCGTCAGCTGCGCGATGCCAGCCGACATGGCCACGGGGTTGCCACTCAACGTCCCCGCCTGATACACGGGCCCCGCAGGGGCGATGTGACGCATCACATCCTCACTTGCCGCATAGGCGCCCACGGGCAATCCTCCCCCGATGATTTTGCCAAACGCAAGGACATCAGGCTGGATGTCGTACAAGCCTGCCGCGCCTTCAAAACCAACGCGAAAACCACTGATGACCTCGTCGAACAGCAACAGAATGCCCTCACGCGTGCAGATGCGACGCACCTCACGCAAGAATTCGGGGTCCTGAATCAGAAGCCCGTTGTTGGCGGGAATGGGCTCGATGGCAACGACCGCAATTTGGTCTTTGTACTCGGCGACGCACGCTTCGAGTGCCTCGAGGTCGTTCAAAGGAAGGACCAGCGTTTCCCGGGCATACGCTTCTGGCACACCTGCCGAAGAGGATGTCCCAAGGGTGGCCAATCCACTGCCCGCCTTGACAAGCAACGCGTCCACATGGCCGTGGTAGCAACCGTCAAACTTGACAATCTTGTCCCGCCCTGTGACCCCGCGGGCCAATCGAATGGCCGACATGGCCGCTTCCGTGCCAGACGACACAAAACGGATGCGGTCGGCGTACCGGTGGTTGGACAAAATCAACTCGCCGAGTTCGTTCTCCAACCGTGTTGGTGTCCCAAAAGACGTGCCGTTGGCCATGGTGGCCGTCACCTTTTCAACCACGGCCGGGTGCGCATGGCCCAAGATCAACGGACCCCATGAACAGCAAAAATCGATGAACTCGTTGCCGTCTGCGTCCCAGATGTGGGCACCCTGTCCCCGATCCATGAAAAGAGGAGTTCCCCCCACAGATTTAAAAGCACGCACGGGAGAGTTCACGCCTCCGGGAAAGAGGGATTGCGCTTTGTCAAACAAAGCCGCCGAGGAAGATCTTTGAAGGGATGTTGCCATTTCAGTGCGAAATTAGCCCAGCATGAGAGAGCTTCCCTCCCTTGAGGCGGCCCGCGAATTGGACTCTGCGGACCCACTCAGCAGATTTCGCGAACGCTTCTGCATCCCGCAGCACGACTGCCGGGACGTGTTGTACTTCACGGGAAACAGTCTGGGTCTGCAACCCAAAGCTGCAAAAGCCGCGTTGGAAGTTGAGTTGGACGATTGGTCCAAATGGGGCGTCGAGGGGCACTTTCAAGGCCAAAACCCGTGGGTCAGCTACCACGAGCGCTTCACAGAAGGCTTGTGCCACTTGACTGGCGCAAAACCTCATGAAGTTGTGGCCATGAATGGCCTGACGGTCAACCTCCATCTCCTCCTCATCAGCTTTTACCAGCCCAAAGGCACCCGCCGCAAGTTGCTGTGCGAGGCCAAAGCGTTCCCGAGTGATCGCTACGCGCTGTGCAGTCAGATTCGCTTGCACGGAGGTGATCCTGACGAAGACCTCATCGAACTCACGCCACGCCAGGGAGAAAATCTGTTGCGCACAGAAGATGTGCTTCGCGCCATCGAAGACACAGGCGAAGAGCTCGCCACGGTGATGATTGGTGGAGTGAACTACTACACAGGACAGCTCCATGACATGAAAGCCATCACAGCTGCAGCCCATCAGGCGGGTGCGATGTGTGGTTTTGATCTGGCGCATGCCATGGGCAACGTTCATCTCAATCTGCACAGTTGGGACGTGGACTTCGCATGCTGGTGCAGCTACAAGTACCTCAATTCAGGCCCGGGTGCCGTCTCCGGTGTGTTCATCCACGAGCGTCACGTACGCGATGCGAACGGAGATGGCACGGCCATGCGTCGGCTCGAGGGTTGGTGGGGTCACGACGCCGACAGCCGATTCAAAATGGACCCCGAATTTGTCCCCATGCCAAGCGCCGAAGCATGGCAAATGAGCAACGCACCTGTCTTGAACATGGCAGTCCACAAAGTGGCGCTCGACCTGTTTTTGGAAGCGGGCATGGACGCCTTGGTGGAACGCTCCCAGCGCTTGACGGCCTACCTCGAAACGCTTGTTGGCATCGTCGCCGAGCGCACTGGCGCCCAGCTCGACATTCTCACGCCCTCCGAGACCGACGCGCGGGGGTGCCAATTGAGCGTGGTGGCCCACGGATACGGCCGAACCTTGTTTGACCACCTGATGGCCCACGGGGTGATTGTGGATTGGCGGGAACCTGCCGTCATCCGCATGGCGCCTGTGCCACTCTACAACAGCTTCGAAGACTTGGTCAGGT
Source organism: Bacteroidota bacterium (assembly GCA_036339415.1). Taxonomy (GTDB): domain Bacteria; phylum Bacteroidota; class Bacteroidia; order Flavobacteriales_D; family Sanyastnellaceae; genus UBA11663. Next base: position 2,772 of record JAYZBB010000035.1, read on the forward strand.
TTGGTTACGTGTTGGAGGATGGATTGCGCCAACTCGCAGTGGATGCGTGATTGAACTGTACGATTTTCTCACGTCCTTTGTGCCATGGCACGTTCTCGTTTTGCCGTGTTTGGCGCAGGTCGCTACGGCACCCAAATTGCATTGTCTCTCGCCCGGCGGGGAGCGGAGGTGTTCACCTTCGATGCCGATGCTGAAAGGGCTGAGTTGCTCAAAGAAGATGTCAGCCTGGCTGTCACCCTCGACTCCACAGACAAAAAAGCCCTTCTTGCCCAGCACGTCCAGGACCTCGATGCCGCGGTGGTCGCCATCGGAGAAAACTTCGAAGCCACGGTGCTCACCACATTGAATTTGCTGGACCTCGGTTTGTCTCGGGTCATTGTGAGGGCCAACGACGCCAACCAGGAGCGCATCTTGAGCAGCCTTGGCGTCACCGAAATTTTGAGCCCTGAAAGCGAGGTGGCCGAGGTGGTCAGTGAACGTTTGATCAACCCCAACATTCGGGGCTTCTTGTCCTTGCCTGACGACTATGAAATCGCAGAGTTGAAGGCCCCTCTCGCTTGCCATGGTCGCCAATTGGGGGACCTGGAACTGGCCCAGCGCTACGAACTCAGGCTCATCACCATTCGACGTGAATTCCAGGAGACCAGTGAAGATGGCACACCTTGTGTCCGTGAGCACATCCTGGGTGTTCCGAAACCGGACACCACCATCGAAGCCACAGATACGTTGGTTGTCTTTGGCTCCCTGGACAACGTAAAGAAGTTTCTCGACATCAACACCTGACGCTGCGCGACACCGAGCTTTCGTCACGGTTGAGGCTGAGCGCACATGGCGCTGTCCAGCATCCAAGACGTCTCGACGACCCAATTGGCCCGCAATTCAACAGGGGGCATGTACGTCACTGGTTCAGGCATCCGCCATGTGGCAAGGTCCACGTTTCTCCAGACACCGTCTCCGTCCAAATCGCCCCACCACGTGGCGCTGATTTTGCCTGGTTTGATGCCTCGCCACCAAAGCAACGTGTCTTTGCCTACCTCGATCAAATCCAAGCGTTCGCCCTTGTTGTCTGTGATTTCAAGCAATCCTGGGCAACGTACGCCTGTCAAGTTCAAGGACCATTCACCGAGATCCTCTTCTTTGAGCACGCTCCATGCCAGCTCCAGGGTGTCCTTGGGCACGATTTCATCGTCCCCTGGGCGCCCCAGGCATCCGGGCAACATCGTCAATTCTACCTGTGCGCCTGGCTGTGACAACCCCTCACCAACCACAGCGAAGTCCATGCTCGGCATGCCGTGAACCACATGGACGGCAACTTCGATGCTGTCCAACAAAACCTGCAACAGCGAGGCATCTACAGATGCAATGGGCGCGGACCATCCCAACATCGCTTCCTCGCCAGGTTGACGTTTGCCGAGGGGTTTGCTTTTGAGAACCAATTCCTCTTTTGGAATGATTCTGGGCTTTGGGACATCCAACGTGTCCCTTCGCCACGCTGCCTTGGGCCAAGTTGGGGCCTGGTGCCAAACCAATTGCACGTCTGCGCTGTCCATGTCCACATTCCATCCCTGCGCATAGACCCGGTCTCCTTGTGGGGGAAAGAGCTTCATGGCCAACGGTGTGACCCAAGACAAGGAGTCCTCTTGGGACAAGGGTTCGCTCAATTTCCAACGCGCAAATCCCAGCGAATCACGCACGGCTTCCGAGAGGTAAGGTGTCTTTGGAGCCTGCGTTGCCCCCGCTCTCATCACGTGCACCGTGCTGTCCCCTGCCTCTGCTGAATGCGGCCCCAAGGCCAGGTGCTCTCCTGCATCCCACGTATGATTCCGGCTCTCGTCGTTCAATGCCAACAGCCGGTACGATCCTTTCGGCAAATACCCCATCTGAAAATGCCCTTGGGCATCCGTCGCTCCGACAAATTGTGGCATCTCCCCTGCCACCACGCTGTCCAAGGGGAGGTCGGCAGCAAACACCATCACACGCATGTCTGCCAACCCCGATTCGTCCAAAGCGTCGACCACACGACCCTGAATGGCAAGGGTGTCCAGTTCCGACCCGGTCGCGAAAGCATGCACCAATCCCTGGGAAGCGTTGCCCTCGTTGACATCCACGATGCCTCGCCCAAATTGCCATACATACGTCGTGTTCGCCTGCAGTGGTTCTTCCCACGTCACCTCCACTTCCTTTCCACGGACAATCAAATCCACCGGACCTCCAATTGGCGGACTCACGAGCAACTCTGCCCTCCACTGTCCCGCCCTCACGTACTCGTCAAAGACCAACGTCATGCTGTTGGTGTTCACGTTCGTCGACCCCAATGGCGGGGTGGCGCTCAGAAGCTTGGGCGGAGTTTCGTCTTTGGCACCACCAGAGGGCATGCCCACTTGCGCGCAAGACGCGAGAAATACCATGGCCGCAACCGCGATCCATCGCGTTTTCGCCGATGCCTTCAACGTTGCCATGTCCATTGATTCCAGCGCGAAGAAATGACTTCGGCGAGCGATTCAACCGCAATGACGTCGTCAGGAGCGAAGTCCGATTTCACAGCGCTGTCCACATCCAACACCCCCACCACTTGGCCCTTGTCGTCCCTGACAGGAACGACCACCTCACTCAGGCTCGCTGAACTGCACGCCACGTGCCCTGGAAATGCCTGGACGTCGGGCACCACCACCGTTTCGTTGGCTTCCCAAGCCGCCGCACAAACACCTTTTCCTCGGTGCAAACGAGTGCATGCCAAGGGCCCTTGAAAGGGACCCAAGACCAAATTGTCTTGAAGCGAATCGACGAGATAAAAGCCAACCCAATGCCAACCAGATGCCAGCTTGATTGCCGCCGACGCATTGGCCAAATTGGCCCATCCTGACGATTCCTCCTTCAACAATGCAGACAACATGGGCACAAGAGCCTCAAGGCGAGACGCTCGTGGCAAGGTCATGTCGATGGGAAGGGTTTCCGCCATGGCTCAAAAATACATTTCCAGAACCGTCAAACGCCGCCTCTCCGAGGAATCAAGCCATGGCAAGCCAAACGCCAACCCAATACATGATGGCCCGATGCTGTGAGCGCTTTTTGACATGCACGGAACGTGGCGCCTGTGGTCAGCACATCGTCCACCAGAATGACGTTTTGACCACTGGCAACCGAACGACATTGGGCCGACGCAAACATCCCTTCCAGCGCATCCAAACGCTCCCCTCGTGTGGCTTCGGTCAACGACGAACGGTGACGAACCCAACGCAACGTCGTCGATGACATGACTCGGTTCCATGACTTGGCAAGCCCAATGCAAAGCGCCTCCGACGGGTTGAATCCCCTTCGCCATACCCGTGGCCAATGGGACGGCACAGGCATCAATGTGATGTTCTCAGGAGGCGCACGCCATCTTCTGCCCATCCACATGCCCAGCATCTTGCCATGTTTGGGGAAACCGCCATACTTCATGCGATGAACCACAGATTCGGTGGGCTGTCGAAGTCTGAATCCCAACCCAAAAACGGGAAGACCCGAACGTTCCCTCGCAAGAACGCAACTCGCGGGGTCGTTTGGCAAGGAAGGCCATCGCCACCAGCATGGCGGACACACCCCGGCCACTTCGTTGGGAACCAAGGAATCTCCGCACGACCAACAACGACCTCTGCTTCCAACCATGATGCAAAACAATGAGGTGAATCCTGTTGCCAAGCGCCGTCGTTTGCCCTTGCATGCCTTTGGCTCACCGCCGTCGGTTGTAGATTCGAGTTGTGAAGTTTGGCAAGGTTGACAGCGCACCTCACGGGATCGATTGGACGCACCCGATTGCACCTTCTTCTTTCCGCATGGAGTCGTTGCTCGTCAAGCCTGACGGGCGTGAGCCAACGGTGAAAGCCGGCGGGACCATGTGGACCATCCGAGATTGGCGTGGGTCGGTGTATCCAGAAAAGGATCCCCAACGAACGTGGCCAGGACATTACGGCCGGCAGTTTGGGACCCTGGAGTTCAACGCCACCCACTACCGCATCCACCCCTCCGACCGCATGGCGGAATGGGCCGCTGCAATGCCGGAGGGGTTCACGTTTTGTCCCAAGTTTCCCCAAATCGTCACGCACTTCCGCCGCTTCAACGACTGCGACGGGCCGACCGACGACTTCATCGATGGACTCTTGGCCCTCGGAGACAAACTCGGCCCCGCCTTCATTCAACTCCCTCCCCACTTTGCGCCCAAGCATGCCGCCGCCATGGCAACCTACCTCGAAAAATGGCCACAGGAACTTCGGGTGGCGGTGGAATTCAGGCACCCCGAATGGTTTGAAAGAGGCGCGCAAGCCGAGGAGATGTGGGCACGACTCCGAGACTTGGGCATGGGCGCGGTCATCAGCGACACGGCTGGGCGCAGGGACGCCTTGCACATGCGGGTAACGGCTCCGTTTGTCCTTGTCCGGTTCGGCGGGTACGAAGGGCACCCGTCCG
>JAYZBB010000036.1:0-4182 GCA_036339415.1 Bacteroidota bacterium
GGCTTTGTCTGTGCTTGTTTCTCGCTTTGTCCTGGCTTTGCGTCGTGGACGTGTGGTTCGTGAGGGCACGTCGCTTCTGCTGTCAACCGCCGTGGTCGCGGTGATTGTTGTGCTGGGGCAACTCGTTCACGGCGCGGTGGATTTGACCGCAGAGAAGAGGCACACCCTTGCACCTGGCTCCCTTCAGCTCCTAGAAGGACTTCAAGACGATGTTTTGGTGACGTGCTACCTGACAGGTGAATTGCCTCAGGAGTGGAAGCGATTGGAATCAGAAGTGGAGTCGTTGCTCAAACGCATGTCACAGGCGAGTGGAGGAAGGCTGATGTACCAGTTCGTGGATTTGTACGCCACAGACGATGCCCAGACCGAAGGACAAAACGAGCAAGCTTTGTTCGAGCGTGGCCTCAAGTTCACACGCATCGCATACGAAGACAACGGAAAGCAGGCCTTCCAGACGATCTGGCCGGGAGCGATGATTTCGTTCAGGGGGGAAGAGGAGCCGGTGCAATTTTTTGGCAGTGATCTCCCACAGGCGGACCAAGCCATGATTCAGGGGTCCATCAACACTCTAGAGTTCAACCTTTCGTCTGGCATCAAACGGAGCACAGCATTTGAACCCAAAAGCATTGCCATCCTCGAGGGACACGGGGAGCTGGAAGACTTGGCCATGGCTGACTTGGTCGGCACGCTCGAAGAAGACCATTTGGTGGCCAGGGTGAAGTTGGACGGTCGGTTGAATGTGTTGTCTGAAAAGCTTGACGGCATGCGGTACCGGGTGAATCGCTACGATTTGCTCATCGTTGCCAAACCCGACAGCGCGTTCTCGGACAAAGACAAGGTCATCCTCGATCAGTTTGTGATGAACGGAGGCAGGGTGCTTTGGATGGTCGACCCGGTGCTGACCGATTTGGACAGTTTGAGGAACGCCCAAGAAACATTCGGGGTCGAGAATGACCTTCGTCTTTACGACCAGATGTTCGACTACGGCGTGCGCCTCAATCGGAACTTGATCATTGACCCACAATGCGCGCCCATCATGTTGGATGCAGGTCCAATGGGCAACCAACGCAACATGCAGCTGTTCAACTGGTACTTCGCACCCTTGGCCATGCCGCTTGGGACAGGGCACCCCATCACCAACAACCTCGATCCGATTCATTTCGATTTCGTGTCCTCCATGGATTTGGTCAACACCCAGGAAGAGGTTCAGTCGACGGTGTTGTTGACCTCGAGTGAGCTGGCCAAAACGTACAGGGTTCCCGTGCGCATTTCTTCCGGGATCGTCGATTTGGACCCGGGATATTTTGCTGAAGGCAACACCCCCAACGAAGCGTTTGCCGTGCTGTTGGAAGGGTCCTTCCGTTCTCATTTCGCCCAATCGCTGCCTGCGATCTTGCGCGACGATCCTGACTTTGCCTTCAGGGCGCAAGGAGCGCCTTCAGCGATGGTGGTGATCTCAGACGGCGACGTCGCCAAAAACAAATTCAGGTCTGATGGAAAAATTTTGCCATTGGGGTACGACCGCTACGCCCGCCGCGTGGTCTACGACAACAAAGAGTTTTTGATGAATGCCATCAACTACTTGTTGCAAGAGGATGCCCTGATCCGCGTACGCTCGCGGTCGTTTGCATTGCCACCACTCGATGAAGAGCGCATTCCACAAGAGCGGCAGGGGTGGCAGTTTGTCGCGGTGGGAATGCCACTTCTCGTGGTGTTCATCGTGGCAGGGGCGGTGTTGACCACGCGGAGGCGGTTGTTTGGGCGCGCCTCGTAAACGACCTTCGCATCATGCACGCCAATCTGCGCATTTTGTACGTCCTCATTGCCCTCACCATGGTGACGGCGGGAGTGTGGTGGTTCCAAGGAGGACAAGGAGATTTGGCCCAAATCGAAGGCACCGATTTTGCCATTGCCGACACGAGCACCGTCGACAAGATTTTCATCGCCGACATGGACGGCGGCCAAGTGACTTTGACTCGGCCGACACAGGGCTCGTTGTGGGATGTCAATGGCCAATTCAAAGCCCGTGAGGACGCCGTCAACTTGCTGCTGAAGACGTTCCTCCGCGCCCGGGTCCAAGGCCCGGTGGCCGAGGCCGCGCAGCCCAACGTCATTCGTTTGCTTTCCGCCCGTGGCAAAAAGGTCGAAATCTACCAGGGTGGAGATGCGCCAACGAAGACATGGTACGTTGGGACCGCGACCCCAAGCCACACCGGCACCTACATGGTCCTCGAAACCCCAGAAGCACGAGGCGCCTCACCCTATGTCGTGCACATGGAGGGGTTCACGGGATACCTCAGCACGAGGTTTTTCACTTCAGAGCGGGAATGGCGCCACACGGGGATTTTCAATTTCCCGGGGCGATCACTTGCAGGTGTGGAAGTTCGGGTCCTCGAGGAGGACGGCCAATCGTACGCGCTTTCAGCCAACGATGAAGGGGCATTGACCCTTTCCGATTTGGACGGCAATCCGCTCCCTTACCTCGACACGCTTGGCGTTCAGGAACATTTCCTTCGGTTCAAGAAAGTGCACCTGGAAACTTACCGCTCTCGCCTGGCGCCAGAGGTGGAAGACAGCCTTCGCAATGCTTCAGCGGCGTTCGAACTCACAGCCATGGGCAAAGACGGTCGCCGCGAAGACATTCACCTTCACTGGAAGCCGCGGACAGGATTGGATCGCGATGCAGAAGGCAACCTGATGGACCACGATGGCGAGCAGATGTACGGGGTCACCTCCGAGGGGGAAGTGGTGATGGTGCAGCGGTTTGTGTTTGATCCGTTGGTCAGGCCTTTGAGGGATCTTCAGCTTGAGAAGCTGCCACTTGTTGCGTCAGCTGGCTTGCCCATGCCGACCAACTGAGTCTTTTTTTGACTTGTTTGAACGCAGATTGCACATCGGAAGGTTGAGCCATCCACAGCTTTGACATGGCCTGTGCCAATGCTTTGGCATCGTTGGGCGCCACGAGGCGCCCCGTCAATTCAGGCACAATGGTGGTTGCCAAGTCGCCTACGTTCGAGGCAATCACTTTGCATTGATGATGCAATGCCAAGGCTGTCACTCCGCTTTGCGATGCTTGGATGTAGGGGAGGACGACGTCGTCAGCGGCGCTGAAATACACAGGCACATCGTTGTCATCGATGAATTCGTTGTGCACGATCACCTTGTCGTGCAGATTGAAGCGATCGATGGTTTGGGCATAAGGACGCCATGAACCGTAACACTCTCCGGCCACGACAAGGACATGGTCTTCTTGCAGGTTGGCCATGGCCTCGAGCAACACGTGGAGACCTTTGTATGGTCGAATCAACCCAAAGAACAAATGCACGTGTTTGTGCTCGGGGATGCCGAGTTGTCTCTTGGCTTCTTTGGAACGAATGTGTTTGGAATGGTGGTCGTACAACGGATGAAAGAGGGTCGTGGGATTCCATTTGGCGAGCACATCGCTCACTGGCTGGCTCAACGTGACCACGTCGTCCACAGCATTGAGAAATCGTTGTGCGAGGACACGATGAACGACATTCCCATCATGGGATGATGCATTGTGCATCAGGGCGACGATGCGCAGGGCCCCGTGTTTTCGTGCGGCTTTTGCGACGCCAGTCAAAGCAGGGGCCAAGGCCGCGTGCCAAAAGGGGAGGACGATGACGTCTGCGTTTTTTCCCAAGGTTTCCCCAGCAATGGCCCAGCTTTTTGGTGACAGGCTGTCCAGAATGGCAGGCATTGTCGCGTCCGTTGGCGATTTGTTGGGTTCCCATTGCGACGTCCCCGGAAACAACCAGTTGGGGTATTGTCTCGACCATGTCAGGGTCTCCACATCGTGTCCCTCAGCTTCCAGGGCACGTGTCATCGCCGCATTGAATTGTGCGATGCCGCCGCGGTATGGAGGGAAGGTGGAAGCTACGCCCAATCGCATGCTGCAATTTGGGGCAAGAACAGCATCCCACCAACCTATCTTCGCTGTATGAATGCGTATTTGGTTGATGGCGTGAGGACGCCGATAGGGTCTTTTGGAGGGGCATTGTCACCCGTCCGGACCGATGACTTGGCAGCTCACGCGCTGTCTGCATTGATGATGCGTCACCCAGAACTGGACCCTTCTGCCATCGGCGATGTGCTGTTGGGGTGTGCCAACCAAGCTGGTGAAGACAACCGAAATGTGGCTCGGATGGCAAGTTTGTTGGC
>JAYZBB010000037.1:0-13621 GCA_036339415.1 Bacteroidota bacterium
CGCATTGGCATTCCCAACCTCAAAGTTCATTGCAAGGTCATTCTTGTCACCCGGCGAAAGCAGGGGAAAGTGCGGCGGTTTGGTCACATTGGAACAGGCAACTTTCACGAGCGTAACGCCGGTGTGTATGAGGACCTCAGCCTGTTCACTGCAAACCCCAAACTCACGGGTGAATTGGCCAAGCTTTTTGATTTCTTTGAGAACAGCTTCGAGCGCAAGGTGTACCGCAATTTGTTTGTGAGCCCATTCTCAACCCGAAGGCGCTTCTCCAAGCTCATCGACGAAGAAATTGCGCGGGCTGAGAGGGGCGAGGAAGCTTGGATGGACCTCAAACTCAACAACATTGTGGATGCCGGGATGATCGACAAGCTGTATCTGGCAAGTCAAGCAGGGGTCAAAGTAAGGATGGTGGTGCGGGGCATTTGTGCGTTGAAGCCAGGTGTTCCTGGCTTGAGTGAAAACATCGAGGTTCGTTCCATTGTGGGGCGTTACCTAGAGCATTCACGGTTCATGCGTTTTGGCAATGGAGGCAAGATGCTCACGTACATCAGCAGCGCCGATTGGATGACCCGCAACCTCGACCGACGCGTGGAGGTGACGGCGCCCATCTTGGATGCCGACATTGCTCGGGACTTGGGCGAACATTTCGAACGCATGTGGAATGACAATGCCCATGCGCGAAGGCTGTTGCCTGATGGAACCAATGAATGGGTTCAATCCGGCCAAGCTGAAGTGCTTGTGCAAGCCCAACAGGACTTGTACCTTGAGCTCAAAGGCAGAGCACGGTGAAATTTGGGGCCATTGACATTGGATCGAACGCGGTCAGGTTGCTGATTGCACGGGTGGAGGAGGGAGACGACGGACGGTTGGCTGTGGACAAACTCAGTTTTTACAGGGTCCCTGTGCGATTGGGTGCGGATGTGTTCAGCGATGGGGCCATTTCTGAGGGCAAAATCAAGCATTTGGTCAAAACCATGAAGGCGTTTTGGTACCTGATGGACGTGCACGGCGTAGAGTGGTTCCATGCGTATGCCACCAGTGCCATGAGGGAAGCCTCCAATATCAAGTCGGTCATCAAGAAGGTGAAGAAAGCGGCCAACATCGCCATCGAGCCCATCAGTGGACAGAGAGAGGCCGAGTTGATTTTTGGGAACTTTGAGCTTGCGCTGATGGACAACGACAAGGACTACCTCTACATCGATGTGGGTGGGGGAAGCACAGAACTGACCCTGATTCGAGATGGCAGGCGCATCAAAAGCAAGAGCTTTCAACTGGGCACCGTCAGGGAGTTGGCGGGACGCTTGCCGGATGGAGAATGGACGGCCGTCCAGGCATATGTCGGCGGATTGCAGGACGCTGAACGCCCGCTGTATGCCATCGGTACAGGCGGAAACGCCAACCGTTTGCAACGCCTTGCTTTGACGCCGCGAGATGAAGCCATTCCCATTGCCAAGTTGTCCCAAGTGGCCAATGACCTTGCAAAATTGAGCGTGGAGGAACGCCGGCGGGCATACCATCTGAAGCCCGATCGTGCGGACGTCATCGTGCCTGCTGCAAACATGTATTTGGAGATCATGACCATGGCCGGTGCCTCTCACATGGTGGTGCCCAAAGTAGGCCTTGTGGATGGGATGGTTCTGAGCACCTACCATGAGTGGAAGGCGGAGCAAACGTCTCAGACTACCCAGGCAACCTAACTTTCGTGATGCAACAAGGAGGGGTCATGCCCCTCCTTGTTTCTTTTGTCAACCAACGTGTCGAATCAGGTCAGAGGTTCTTCGCCAAGAACGCGTCGACTTCGTAGATGCGTTTGGGCTTCAACACAATCTTGCCTTCGTTGTCCAACAGAAAGTACGTTGGTGTGGCCGTGATCTTGTAATCCTTGACAATGGGCGAATCCCATCCTTGCAGCTGGCTGACGTTGGGATATTGCATGCCGCGCTGTTCGATGACCCCCACCCACGTGCTGCGGGCTTGGTCGAGGCTGACGCCAATGGCTTCAAAACCGCGGCCTTCGTATTTGGCATACACGGGAATCAGCACTGGGATTTCCTGTTCGCATTTGTGACACCACGAAGCCCAAAACATGACCAGCGTATACTTGTTGGCCTTGGCCGTCTCCATGAGGTTCAGCGAACCGCCGTCCCATTTGTCCATGGTGAAATTGGGTGGTGTTTTGCCCACTTGAAGGTTGATGATGCCCTGCGCCCGTTGACGAATGACGTCACTCAAATCGGCCCCACAATCTTCGTCGTAGATGTAATTGTCGAGGATGTACTGGCAGATGTGCTCTTTGCCTGTGTTGTAGAAGCCTTCTAGCATGGAGTAAAGGGCACTCTCCAACGTCACTGGGTTGGGTTCGAAATGCGCTTTGACCATGTCGATGCACGCCAAAAATCCGGGGTCAGACCCCTTGCTGTACGCCACCATGAAACCTTGGATGCGGTCGCTGATGGCCATGCTGCGCACCAAGCTGTTGTCCATGGGGTCGAGGTCGTCGAAGAAGTTGCCCTGCGAACCGGGATACTTGGGGTTTTTCCATCCGAGGAATTTGGCGAGGTAGGTGTCAGGATTGGCTGCCATCAGCTCATGTTGCTTGGCGACGAGCTCCATTTCCTTGTCGGCAATTTGCTGTTCAACTTGCGCGCGAAATGGGCTGTCTTTGAGCTGCTTGCGCAGGCCTCGGATCTGGTTGTTGTTGGCGCGGCTGAAGTTCTCGTAGGTGAACCATGCTTTGTTTTCTGTGCTTGCCGGTGCGGACTTTCCACTTGTCATGGTCTTTGACCGAAACACAAGATTCAGATCTGATTCGTCCGGATTCATCACAAACTGGCAATTGTTTTTGGCGTTGGATCCAGCCAGTTGGTAAAAGCCACGATGCACCTCCACGGCCCCAAAATCGAACGACTTGTTCATGACTTTGGTGCTGTCCATGAGCGTGAGGTTGCGCCCCTCCGTCTCGTAGAGGTAGAGCACGGTGCCATTGGCGGCAGGCATGGAGCCGTGCAGACGGACCTTGCCAACCTTGTCGCCTTTGTTGGTGTCAGTGACGCCGCTTTTCCATTTTGCCGAGACCGTCACGTCAGGCTGGTCGGCAGCCGGCTTCGTGTTCTCGCTCGCAATGGCAGCCTTGCTCTCGCCTGTTTTTCTGGCAGCTGGCGCATCCGCATCCGCATTTCCGCAGCCCATCGACAAAGCTGCTGCTGTGCAAAGGGTCCAAATCATGATGTGTTTCATTTCCACGAAAATAAGTTGCAAGGGCAGAAGTCGCCACACGGTGTCTCATGGAAGTCATGTAACTTGTGTGAATGGAACGCTCGAAGGCACTCATGCTTCTTGGACTTGAAGAGACGTCTTCACTCGACGAGGTGACGGACGCCTTGGACCAAGCTGTGTTCAAGGTTCGGGATCATTTTCTGAGGGCGCCAATTGTGCCGCGCCTTGCGGAAAGCCGCGTGGACAAATGCGTCCAGTTGAGTGACGTGGCGCAAACGTTGGGCGTCCCGGCATTGGGCAACCCCGCAGGCATCCCCGATTTGGTTTCACCAGAAGCGGAGCTCGACTCCATCATTTTGGGTCACGTGGAAAACTTGCGACGCTGCAGAAACGCGATGGCATCGACCCTCGATCCAGACAGCGTCGCTCAGTTGGGGCATCTCATGGCTAACGTTCAGTTGGACTACATGAAGACGTTCATGGAGCGCACCGCGTCCATTGCCGAGATGCAGCATGAGGGTCCCGTGCCCGCCCGAGAGGAAGCGGACTGGATGGTGTTGTTGGCTGCCGTTCGGGCATGGAAGGCAAGTCCCGGTCAGGGCATGTTGCTGCAAGAGCTCGTGGCCAAAGAGCGCACCCGCATGGAAGCGATACTCAGCGCCAATCAGCCAGCGCCGCGTTGAAGGTGGAAGAAGGGCGCATGACCGCCTTGCACTGTGCTGGGTTGGGGCGGTAATACCCCCCAAGATTCACAGCGGCACCTTGGACCTCAATCAATTCCTCGACAATCCTGCCTTCCTGATTTCTCAAGGCGGCAGCAAATCCGGCCGCTGAAGAAGCCAGATCCGGCGCTTCGTTTTGGGCGGCCAACGCTTCTGCCCAGTACATGGCCAAGTAAAAATGGGAGCCGCGGTTGTCGATGCCACCCAGACGGCGCGTGGGGCTTTTGTCTTCTTCGAGGAAACGCGTCGTGGCCTCGTCGAGTGCATCGGCAAGGACTTGCGCGTTGGCATTGTCCGTGCTCGTGGCGATGTGCTCAAGGCTTGGCACCAAAGCCATGAATTCCCCAAGGCTGTCCCAACGGAGGTAGTTCTCAGCGACCAATTGTTGCACGTGCTTGGGCGCAGATCCACCTGCTCCTGTCTCAAACAAACCACCTCCGTTCATGAGGGGGACAATGCTCAGCATTTTGGCTGAGGTGCCCACTTCCAAAATGGGGAAGAGGTCCGTGAGGTAGTCGCGAAGCACATTGCCCGTCACCGAAATGGTGTTGAGTCCTTTGACGATGCGCTCCAGCGAGAACGTGGTGGCTTGAGCTGGTGCCATGATGTGCAATTCCAAGCCTTCCGTGTCGTGGTTGGGCAAGCATGCGTTGACCTTGTCAATCAATTGTGCATCGTGGGCTCGGTCGGCATCCAGCCAAAACACGGCTGGGTCGCCCGTCGCGCGTGCACGTGTCACCGCCAGTTTCACCCAGTCCTGAATCGGAGCGTCTTTGACTTGGCACATCCGGAACAAGTCACCGGCATCCACCTCTTGGCTCATGATGACCTTCCCAGATGCGTCAATCACCTCCACATGACCGGCTGTATCTACCTGGAACGTTTTGTCGTGCGATCCGTATTCCTCGGCTTTTTGGGCCATCAACCCCACATTCGGAACACTTCCCATCGTCGCGGGGTCAAGTGCCCCATGCGTCTTGCAGAAGTCGATGGTGGATTGATACACCCCTGCGTAAGAGCGATCGGGAATGACGGCCACAGCGTCTTGGGTTTGGCCCTCCGCATTCCACATCTTGCCGCCCTCGCGAATCATGGCGGGCATGGAAGCGTCAATGATCACATCTGAGGGGACGTGCAGGTTGGTGATGCCTTTGTCGGAATTGACCATGGCCAAACTCGGGCGCGCCGCCATCGTCTCTGCAAGCGTTGCTTCAATGGCTTCACGGTCTTGTGCGCTCATGTTGGGCAGTTTGCCCATGAGGTCACCCAGTCCATTGTTGAAGTCGACACCGGCGGCCTCCATGGCAGCGCCGTGCTTGTCAAGGACGGGTTTGAAAAACGCCCGCACGGCCGCCCCAAACAAGATTGGGTCGGACACCTTCATCATGGTGGCCTTCAAGTGCAACGAGAACAAGGCCCCTTCTTCTTTGACATTGTCGATTTCTGCTGCGAGGAACGCCTCCAATTTGTGCATCGACATGGTGGCACAATCCACGATTTCACCGGCTTGCAATGCGAGGCCTTCTTTCAGTGACGTGCGGCTGCCAGTAGCGTCGACATGCACAATGTCAACGGTTGTGGCTGAATCCATGGTGACGCTTTGCTCCGAGCCATAAAAATCCCCTTGTGGCATGCTGGCAACTCGAGCGAGGCTGTCAGAAGTCCATGTGCCCATGCGATGGGGATGCTTTTGGGCGTATGATTTCACAGCTTTGGGGGCACGGCGGTCGCTGTTGCCCTCCCGCAACACTGGATTCACAGCGGAGCCCTTGACTTTGTCGTATTTCGCCTTGATGCCACGCTCTGCGTCGGTGCGTGGATCGTCTGGATAATCTGGCAAGGCAAATCCTTTCTCCTGCAATTCTGCAATGGCGGCTTTCAATTGAGGAATGGAAGCGCTGATGTTGGGAAGCTTGACAATGTTGGCTTCCGGGGTTTTGGCCAACGCACCCAACTCGGCGAGGGCGTCGTGGGTGGTTTGGTCTTGGGGCAGCACCTCGGCCATGGCAGCCAGGATGCGGCCACTCAGAGAAATGTCACGCGTCTCTACCGCCACGCCTGCTTTGGAGGCAAAGGCTTCGACGATGGGAAGAAAGCTGTAGGTTGCCAAGGCGGGAGCCTCGTCCGTAAGGGTGTAAAGAATCTTCGACATGCGGGCGCAAATGTCGGAAAACCGGACCGACGAACCCACTTCGACGTTGGACCTTTCGCTTCACGACACAACCTGAGCGCGATGTTTTGAAGCGCACGAGCACATCAAGTGTGACTCACTCTCGGCCAAGAGCGACGATGGGGTCGAGCTTTGCGGCCAGTCTTGCAGGGTAGTAGCCGGAAGCAAGGCTGGTCAACAAACAGAGGATGACCCCAACCGTCACCCACCCCCATGGCACGACAAACGGAGTTTCGAAATATCTGGCAATCATGTTGCCTGCACCCAACCCCAGCAAGATGCCAACAACGCCTCCAATTTGGCCAATCACCAACACTTCAATCAAAAATTGGGTTCGGATGGCGCGACTCGATGCACCTAGGCTTTTTCGGGTGCCAATTTCTCGGGTCCGCTCACTGACTGACACGAGCATGATGTTCATCAAGCCAATGCCTGCACCGAACAAGGTGATGAGGCCGATGAAAACCGCGGCGAGGGTGATGCCATCTGTTGCCTCAAGCAAGGTGTCCACCAACTGGTTGCTCTGTCGAATCCGAAAGGTGTTGGGGTCACCTGGGGCGTCGCCACGGACCATGCGCATGAGTCCCGTTGCAGCTTCAACGGCGTCAGGCAGGTCTTCCGTGCGCGCCACGGTGCAGGTCAAGTTGTAACTTCTGCCTTCATCAGAGTATTGCCTGCGAACGCCGAGAAGAGGCATGAGGATTTGGTTGTCCTGAGACATGCCAAACGTCGTCCCCCTCGCTTCCAAGACACCTGCCACCACGTAGCGCTGGGCGCCGACGAGCACGTGTTGTCCAACAGGGTCTTCCCAAGACTCAAAAATCCGTTCTGCGACTGACGTGCCAATCAACACCAAGGCACCCCAATTTTCAATCTCAGAGGTGGTGAAGTTTCGGCCCTTGGCGATGGCGAGTCCGCTGACAGGCAGGTAAAGCTCATCAACCCCTTGGACACTCACGTTGGGATCGGTTCGTTTGTTGCCACGTGTGACGCTTGCCATGCCTGTGCCGTATACGGAGATGGACACATCGAATGCACCCTCGGCCTCTCGCTTGAAGCGCATGGCTTCTCTGTAGTCGATGGGTGAGCTTGGCGTCGTTCTGCGTCCATTGAACATGCCTCCACTTCGCATTTGGTCGATGGAGAAACTCTGTGTACCAAGTGACGAAAACTCCTGGCGCACATTGGCTTTCAGCGACTCTGTAGCTGTCACCATGGCAATCAACGCCATGATGCCAATACCGATGATGCCCACCGTCAGTGTCGTCCGAAGTGCCTGACCTCGGATGGACCGCAGGGCCACCAACACCATGTCACGCCACAACGTCGTCGAGGATGCCATGGCTCAAAGGTATTTCAGTTTGGCCGCTGTGCTCAGTAGGAGAGCAGGTGTCCAGGCCCGGCGTTGGAACTCATTTTCTTGAGTGGTGGGGCAAACTTGGTCAGCGGAATGCCTTCCACAGCTCCGATGTATTCATCGAGGTTGGGGGTCCGCCCAAGGATGGCGGAAAGCACGACCACAGGGGTTGAAGCCAACAAGGACTCACCCTTCTTGCGTTCGCTGTCTTTCACCACGCGGCCTTGGAACAAGCGTGTGGAGGTCGCCATGACGGTGTCGCCTTTCGCGGCTTTTTCCTGGTTGCCCATGCACAGGTTGCAGCCAGGTCGCTCGAGGTACATCATGTTTTCATACTCCGTGCGAGCGGCGGTTTTTGGCGCGTCGTCGTCAAACTCAAATCCGGAGTATTTCTGCAAGACGTCCCAATCGCCTTCGGCTTTCAGCTCGTCGATGATGTTGTACGTGGGAGCCGTCACCACGAGGGGTGCTTGGAAGGACACATCGCCTTGTTGCTTTTCGAGGTTGCGGAGCATTTGGGCGACGATTTTGAGATCGCCTTTGTGGACCATGCAGGACCCGACAAAGCCGAGGTCAACATGCTTGTCACCACCATAGTAACTCAATGGACGAATGGTGTCGTGGGTATAGCGCTTCGACACGTCTTCGTTGTGCACGTCAGGGTCGGCAATCATCGGCTGATTGATGATGTCGAGGTCCACCTCAAATGTGGCGTAGTATTTGGCGTTTTCGTCAGGGGCCAGAGGTGGCTTCTCGCCCGACTCGATTTCCGCAATGCGCTTGTTCGCACGGTCGATGAGGCCTTGAAGGACGCCTTTGTCGTTGTCCATGCCCTTGTCAATCATGATTTGGATGCGCCCCTTGGCAATGTTGAGCGATTCGATGAGGGTGTCCGGTTCTGAAATGCAAATGGACGCCTTGGCCTTCATTTCTGCCGTCCAATCTGTGAAGGTGAATGCCTGGTCCGCGGGAAGGGTTCCGATGTGCACTTCGATGATGCGACCTTGGAAAACGTTTTCACCGCCAAAGTGCTGGAGCATCTGAGCCTGGGTGGCGTGGACCACGTCGCGGAAGTCCATGTGCGGCTGCATTTGTCCTTTGAACGTGACCTTCACCGACTCGGGGATGGGCATGGACGCTTCTCCAGTGGCCAGCGCCAAAGCGACGGTTCCGGAGTCTGCTCCAAAGGCCACGCCCTTGGACATGCGGGTGTGAGAATCACCGCCAATGATGATGGCCCAATCGTCGACCGTCAAGTCGTTCAGCACCTTGTGGATCACGTCGGTCATGGCGTGGTATTCACCCCTTGGATCGCGTCCAGTGATGAGGCCGAAGTCGTTCATGAACGTCATGAGACGCGGAATGTTCTCTTGCGCTTTCAAATCCCAAACCGACGCCGTGTGACATCCAGATTGGTAGGCACCGTCGACGATGGGGGAAATGGTTGTCGCCGCCATCATTTCAAGTTCTTGTGACGTCATCAATCCCGTGGTGTCCTGAGAGCCCACAATGTTCACTTCGGCCCGCACGTAAGACCCTGCGTGAAGGATGTTGCCCGAGGTGCCCACTGCATTTTTGTTGAAGATCTTCTCCACGGCCGTCAGCCCTTGACCTTCGTGGCTGACTTCCTTCGAAGGCGCAAACACCGGTGGCACGTCGATGCCCAAGGTTTTGGCGGCGAAGGTTTGGAGCTTCTTGCCAAACACAATCGCGTACGAGCCCCCGGCCCGCATGAATTCCATTTTCTGAGGTGTCAAGGAAGCGCTGATGTCGATGAGCTCTTTGTCGCCTTGACAGAGTTTTTTGGTCTTGGTGTTGATGGTGAACACGCTTCCCGTGTCGACGGAGAAGACCTGTTCCAATTCAGGTTCTCCATCCTTGTCGAGCACCACGTTGCCTTCACTGTCCACCTTTTTGACCCAATTTTTCAAGTCGACGCCGATGCCACCTGTGACCCCCACCGTGGTCAAGAAGATGGGGGAGATGCCGTTGGTTCCAGCCACCACAGGGGCGATGTTGATGAATGGAACGTATTGGCTGGCTTGTTTGCCAATCCAAAGCGCCACGTTGTTCACCCCTGACATCCGTGAGGAGCCGACGCCCATGGTGCCTTTTTCTGCCACGAGCATCACACGCTTGTCGGGGTGTTGCTTTTGCAGTTCGAGGAGCTCGTTTTGGCGTGCGGTGTCGTGTTCAAACATCGACTTGCCGTGAAGTTCACGGTCTGAGCGAGAATGAGCGTCGCTGCCAGGTGACAGCAAATCGGTCGAGATGTCTCCAATGCCTGCGACGTACGTCACCACCTCGATTGTTTCCTCCACCTCGGGTAGTTGGGTGAAAAATTCGGCGTTCGCGTAACTCTTGATGATGTCGGTTGCGATGGCATTCCCATCGTTGTGAGCCTTAGCCAATCGATCTGTATCCGCCTCGTACAAGAAGACTTGGGTTTTGAGCACAGCGGCCGCTGCTCCGGCAATGTCGTTGTCCTGGCCAAGCGCCAAGTCGAGCAAGACCTCGATGGAAGGCCCGCCTTTCATGTGCGACAGTTGCTCAAATGCCGACGCGCGGTCCACTTCCGGCACGCTGACTTCACCCAGAATGATGTCTTTCAAAAACGCGGCCTTGACGCCAGCGGCACTGGTGGTGCCCGGAAGAACATTGCTTGTGAAGAAGTTCAGGGAAGCGTCGCGTTCAGGATGGTTGGCATCCTTGATTTGGTCGATGATTTCACTGAGAAGTGCGGCATCGTCAATGGGCTTGGGATGCAATCCTTCGGCCTTACGGTCTTCAATTTCTTGGAGGTACGTTTGGTACTTGCTCATCGTCTGGGTGTGGTTGATCGTCTTCGGCTGCATTGGGCCGAACGCGAAAATACACAATTCAGGAAGGCTGGAGGCCTTGCTCATGCGGAGTGAGACATGAATTGCCGCAATTTTGCCGCATGCAAACTCCAGGGGGGAAGTCGTGGCTGTCAAGCGAGCGTGAAATGTGGCTGCTGCCTCAGAAAGCCATCTTTTGGCCTGCCCAATCGATGCTCATTGTGTCAGACCTGCATTTGGCCAAAGCGGAACATTTTCGCTCCAAAGGACTTCCAGTACCACCCACGGTGGACCTGCAGACGCTGGGGGTCTTGACCGACCTTCTTCGCCGCCACAAGCCGGAAACGTTGATGATGTTGGGAGATTTGTTTCACAGTGCTCCCAACCAAGCTTGGTCTGTGTTTGAAACGTGGTTGTCTGACGAAAAAATGGCAGGGCTGAAGGAAGCGATTTTGGTCAGAGGCAACCACGATCGAGCCCACGATCATACCTACGTGTCCATGGGGTTGACTGTGGTCGATTTGTGGGAAGATTCAGGCGTGGTGTTGACCCACGAGCCCGACGATTGGATTCCCAAAGGAACGGCCGTTCACCTTTGTGGTCACGTGCATCCGGCCGTGCGAATGAGGGGAAGAGGACGTCAATCTGTGACCGTTCCGTGTTTCGTTCAAAGCTCCACTGGTTGCGAGGCCGGGCTGAGGCTGATGCTGCCCGCTTTTGGTGCCTTCACGGGAACGCACCTCATTGACCCCAAGCGTGGCACCGAAGTGTTTGTCGTCACGGAATCCGAAGTCATAGGGCCAATGCGTTCTGACCCCAATCGAAATCTCAGTCGTCGAGGTCGAAGATGAACTGACCACTCGCCGTCACTGTTTGGCCATTTCGGTTTGCAGTCAATTCATAGAGGTCGAGGACGTGTTCTGTATCTGAAATGTTCACGTCGTAAACGGCTTGCTCAAAAACCCAATCGGCACTGGGGCCAGTCGCCTGAAGTTCTTGAATGCTGAAGTTGGCTTCGTCGTCTGTGTCGATGGTGAGGGTGTCCGCGTCTGCCTGAAAAGCCAACTGGATGTTGATCACGATGTCCTCGGCTGCGAGGCGAGATTCGATTTGACTTTGAGAACGCAAATCGGCGACCACGTGGTAGTTGAAGTTGACAGAGTCCACAGCCACCACTTCCGCCATGCGGAGTTCAAGAACTCGTCCATCCCACTCGAGGTTGCCGCATTCACAGCGGAAACGCCCGTCATCACGATTTGGATATTTGGTGCACCCGGCGAGGGAAATCACGATGAGGGTCAACGCAGAAAATGCAAGTTTCCTTGAGGGAAAGGTCATGGGGGTGATGTTTGAATGTGAAGGTACAAACGGCAGCGTTCACTCGTCCGAAGCCCCCGTGGGCAGATTCTCATTCCAAGGGTACAGCAAATAGGGCTGAGCGGTCTCAAAGAACGCGAGATGGGTCTCCTTCCAGTTTTGTTCAAGGGGAGCCAAAGGTTCATTGGCCTCGAGGCTCAATCGAATGGCATCGGTCCCCGCCAGTTTGTCGAAAAAAGATGGAGACGTGATGAATCCATCCAACGAACCATGAGTTTGGCGCCATTCGTTTGCCCAAGCCCACAAGGGTTCGAGAGAGAAGCCGGGCATTTCACGTCCATGATTGTTGAAGGCAATGTCTCTCCATGTGGTTGCGAGTGCAGTCATGTTTTGGCCTTTGCACAAAACGCCCTCGTGTTTGGGGTGCGGAGCTGCACCGAGGATGGGGCGCGGCGTGAACACATCTTCTCCCAAGGCAACTTCTGGATGTCCAAGCTGCTCAAATGGCGCGTCCGTGCCACGGCCGACGCTGACGACCGTAGGTTCGAACAGGCAGAGGCTGGGGTATAGGTCAATCGCCGCGGTGGTTGGGAGGTTGGGGCTCGGCCGGATCCCAATCGTCACACTGTCTCCATGGGACCAATCCGTGCAGGGGACGACCACGGGGCGCCAAGACGGCGGCACATCGATCCAGCCTTCGCCACATGCCATCAACGCCGCCTCACCCAGGGTCAGGCCATGGACCATGGGCACAGGCACGAAACCGACAAAGGATTTGAATTCAGGTTCAAGCATGGGGCCCTGCATGTGGTGTCCGTGTGGATTGGGGCGGTCCAAAATGACCATTTCAACTCCGTGCTCCGCACACGCTTCCATCACGAGCATCATCGAACTGATGAAGGTGTAAAACCGCGCACCAACGTCTTGGATGTCGAAGACGACAACATCGATGCCAACGAGGTGCTCGGGCTGTGGTTTTTTGTGCTTGCCATGCAGCGAATGCACGTTCAACCCAGTTGCGCTGTCGATGCCATCGTGGATGTCAGCCCCGTTGGCGGCCTCGCCGCGGAAGCCGTGCTCAGGGGCAAAGACATGCATCACGTTCACTCCGCTGAAAAGCAGCGTGTCCACAAGATGAACCCCATTAACCACACTCGTATGGTTGCCAACCACAGCCACGCGCTTGTCTTTGAGCATAGGCAGGTAAGCCTCAGTTTGAGCGTTGCCCAAACGCACTTCCCTCCGCGCATCTGCGGCGTCTTGTTGGCCACATGCCGAGAGGGCAATGGACAAAAGCAAGACGCCCAACCACATCAGACCGAGTTCGTTCATCAATTTGAGGATGCGTTTGGCGATGTTGGTGTCGGTTTTGGCACAGGCAATCTGGTGCAACGCGTTTCTCCTCTTGCCGGGCAGCATGGCGTCAAAACGGTGCATGAATTCTGGGTCGTTGTCCAACATGTCCTGCAAATCGGGGGGCACCGGCATGCCGTACTTGCTGTCGTCCACTTCGAAGCGCTCGATTTGGGCCGAAAAGCTCCATTGTTTCATTTGCTTGGACATGGTTCAATGCATCCGTAGGGTGAGGGAAGGTTGAATTCGTGTGGTCCATAGGGAGGGCAAAACCATGGCACCAACGCACAAGACAAAGGCCAGCAATTCCATTGAGAGAATGGCTTGGAAGTCAATGAGAACGGGCACCGCATCGAGATAGTAGGCTTCAGGGTTGAGCGGCACGAGTTGCCATTGGGCTTGCATCCAAGTCAGCCCCAATCCGGCCACATTGCCCCACAAAAAACCTCGACCCAAGATGCGTGATGCATGCCACATGAAGGTTTGAACAATGGCAGCGTCGTTCATGCCCATCGCCTTGAGCAACCCCACCTGCTGTCGACGCTCGAGGATGATGATCAACAGCGCGCTGGTCATGTTGATGATTGAAATGAGCACCATCAGGCCTACGATCACATCCACATTAAGGTCGAGCATGCCCAGCCAGCTGAACATCTCTGGGTGCTGT
>JAYZBB010000038.1:0-12230 GCA_036339415.1 Bacteroidota bacterium
GCCAGGTAGGATGTCGTTGCAACCACACTCATAAATCCCTCCCGGACCGCCGCACACGCCACACGCATCCAAATACAAACATGAGCCATCGTCAAGAATTGCGGCTGGATTGTAGTTGCATGCAGCCGCGTCCGTGCAACCCTCCGTGCACGAGCTCCCATCTCCTCCACACACGCCGCATTCATCGAACTGAGCACCATCGCAGTTGCAGTCGCCAGCGGGAATGCCAGGACCGCCACAAACGCCACACTCATCAATCACGTTCCCGTCGCAATCACAGGTACCAGGGAGGATGTCGTTGCAACCGCAGTCATAAATCGCTCCCGGGCCGCCGCACACGCCGCACGCGTCCAAATACAAACATGAGCCGTCGTCAAGAACTGCGGCTGGATCGTAGTTGCACGCCGCCGGGTCCGTGCAGCCCTCCCTGCACGTGCTCCCATCTCCTCCACACACGCCGCATTCATCGAACTGAGCTCCATCGCAGTTGCAGTCGCCAGCGGGAATGCCTGGACCGCCACAAACGCCGCACGCATCAATCACGTTCCCGTCGCAATCGCAGGTGCCAGGAAGAATGTCGTTGCAACCGCATTCATAAATCGCTCCCGGACCACCGCAAACACCACATTCGTCCAGGTATGCACATGAGCCATCGTCAACAACTGCCGATGGATTGTAGTTGCACGCAGCCGGGTCCGTGCAGCCCTCCGAGCATGTGCTTCCGTTGCCACCACATACACCGCATTCATCCTCAATGTTGCCTTCACAATTGCACGCGGGAGCAACGATGCCAGGACCATTGCATATGCCGCACTCATCCTTGATGTTTCCTTCACAATCGCAGGTGCCTGGGAGGATGTCGTTGCAACCACAATCATAAATCGCTCCAGGACCTCCGCAGACGCCGCAAGCGTCCCAATAAGCGCATGACCCATCGTCAACAACTGCCGATGGATCGTAGTTGCATGCAGCGAAGTCTGTGCAACCTTGACATGTGCTGCCGACTCCACCACAAACACCGCAAGCATCCTCAACATTGCCATCACAATCGCACTGACCAGGCGGGATGGTGGTGCCCTCGCAGTCACACCAGCCTTGGTCCTCTGCAGAAAAACATGAACCATCATCCACTTCGGCTGTTGGCGAGAAGTTGCAGGCATCAGGACTGGTGCAGCCAAAAGAACCATCTTTGATGCAACGAACGTAACTGCCGAACGCAAAGGCTGCACCTGTCGGGTAGAACGGGATGAAGTCGTTGTAGCCAAGAACCCATCGAACACCTGCTCCATTCGCGTCGACGCTGTTCGACCAAAAAGAGGTCGCTTGATTCAGCAAAAAATCGTCTCCTGTGAGCAGCCTCCAACCCCAGGGCTGTGCAGAAAAACCGCTGTTGTTGCTGCCCGAATCAAAGAAATTCCCATCCCATGCGCCGCCACTCCCGAGCGTTCCTTCAGCGCGAAACGAGGCGTTTTTGTCACCATATGTTTGGCCGACCCAATCCACCACGATGTCAAAATCCGTCCTCGATGGAACCCTGAATCCAGAGGGACACAACCCCCTCTCGTCACTGACGGCATAGAAGTTGTAAAGCAACCCGTAAGACGCAATCAAGTCCAAATCGTCGTACCAAACCCCACAACGTGGAGCAGGAGTGGCAGACCACTCCGGGCCGCTGCTGGAGAATTGGACAGAATCTCCGTTCTGATAAAAGGGAGACCTCAGATTGTCCGAAAACCAGCATTGCCCTCCAATTTCGACGAGCTCATAGGTCTCGCCGTAATACGTCAAGGAAGTCTGCCCTTCACATGGACCATCTCCTGTCGAGTCCACGGTCTGGGCAAAGCCAACCCCAATCTCAAGGAAGAGAAGACAGAAGACAATCAATGCGCGCATGGCCGATTTGGTTCTTCCAAAAATAACCATAAAAAATCCGACGTACAACACGATTTTGTCGATGAAACAACCATCTATGTCGACGCACAGAAATACCAAACCTACCACTGTGATTGGGGTGCATGCCACAGCCCTTGTTCCTGAATCAAGGAACAATTCCGCACATCAATCTCACACCATCCAACCGTCGCAAGCAATGCGTCAACCAAACACTTGGAGACCAAATTGTGGAAAAGACATTGGATTAAATCCACTCTAAACGCAAATGAATGCTGCGTTTTCTGTCGCATTAGATGCATCTTTGATTCGATGAACTACCTCGATTTCGAAGAACCCATCAAGACCCTGCGCGAACAAGTTGAGCAAGCCAAGGAGATTCAAGACAAGAATGACCTTGACATGACCACAACGATTGAAGAATTGGAGGTCAAAATCGCAGAAGTCACTCAGGAGATTTACGGCAAATTGACCCCTTGGCAGCGCGTCCAAGTGAGCCGCCATCCAGACCGGCCTTACACCTTGGACTACATCGAGGCTTTGACCAATGGCAATTTCATGGAATTGCACGGGGACCGAACCGTGAAAGATGACAAAGCCATGGTTGGTGGACTCGGGGAGTTGGACGGCCGACCTGTGATGTTCATCGGTCAGCAAAAAGGCATCAATACCAAAATGAGGCAATTCCGCAATTTTGGGATGGCCAACCCCGAAGGCTACCGAAAAGCCTTGCGATTGATGCGCCTTGCCGAAAAATTCAATCGCCCCGTTGTGACCCTCATTGACACCCCAGGTGCATATCCTGGATTGGAAGCAGAGGAGCGTGGGCAGGGAGAAGCCATCGCCCGAAACTTGCTCGAAATGTGCCAACTGCGCGTCCCCATCATTTGCATCGTCATTGGTGAAGGAGCCTCTGGTGGAGCACTGGGGATTGGCATTGGAGACAAGGTGTTCATGATGGAAAACACGTGGTACAGTGTCATCAGCCCCGAATCTTGTTCCAGCATTTTGTGGCGGTCCTGGGACTACAAAATGCAGGCCGCTGAGGCACTGAAATTGACAGGAGAAGACATGAAGAGGTTGGGGCTGGTAGACGACATCGTGCCCGAACCGCTGGGCGGTGCCCATGCCGACCGCGAGGCCACGTTTGCCACAGTCAAATCCCTTTTGGTCAAGGAACTCGACAAACTTCAAAAACAAGACGCCGACAAACGGATCAACACTCGACTTCGCAAGTTCTCCAACATGGGAGTCGTGGGAAGCTGATTTCTGTCCATGACTTGGTTACTTTTGCCCTGAATTCACAACACACATGCGTTTATTTACCACCCTGCTTGCCGCCGCCCTTCTCGCGGGTTGCAGCTTGCCCAAAATGATCAAGACGGTTGAGGACATCAACCTCGAAGTCAACCCGTCCCCAGTCATCCTGAAAGGTGACGAGGTCACCATCGACATCACTGGAACATTTCCTCCAAAGTACTTCGCCAAAAAGGTGAGCCTTGAGGCCACACCAGTGTTGGTTTGGGAAGGAGGCGAAACTGCCTTCGAAACCGCCAATTACCAGGGCGAAGACGCCGCCGGAAATGGCACTGTTGTCAGCTGGGAAAATGGAAAGTCGTTCTCCTACACTGCGAAGGTTCCGTACGAGGCAGCCATGAAGGACAACGCGAAGCTCGAGCTCCGCATGTCAGGTTCTCAGGGAGACAAAACTGAAGCCTTTCCAGCCATCGAACTTGCTCCCGGCGTCATGGCCACACAAGACTTGGTTCAACCTGATGAACAATTCGTGATTGCTGCGGACAATTTCCAACGCGTCATGACCTACGTTTTGGACGCGACGGTCAACTTTGGATACCAGAGCAGCTACATCAATGGAGCTGAATACCGTGACGAAGATTGGAACGCACTTAAAGACCTCGCGGCGCTCGCAGCGTCAGCTGACAGTGTGAACATCATTGGTGTGGCCACAGATTCGTACGCATCTCCAGAGGGAGAAATTTCCTTGAACGAAGACTTGGCCATGGATCGTGCGAACAGTGCGAACAAGGCTGTGACCAAAGCGCTGGGCAGAAAAGGCATTGAGCTTGAAGAAGCTGCGGTGCGCGCCATGCCCAAAGGTGAAGATTGGGAAGGGTTCCGACAAGCCATGCGTGCCTCCAACATTGCAGACAAAGATTTGATTCTTCGCGTGCTCGAGATGTACAGCGACAAGACCAAGCGCGAAGAGGAAATCAAAAACATCGCCAAGACGTACAAGGAAATCGAAGAAGGCATTCTTCCAGGTTTGCGTCGCTCCCAAGTGGCCGTGACGTACACAATCGAAGGATACACCGACGAAGAATTGATGGATTTGTGCAAAAGCAATCCTGACGGCCTGACCGTCGAAGAGCTCCTCTACAGTGCCACCTTGTTCACAGACGCCAACGATCAATTGGAGGTCTATCAAAACACGGCCCGTGTGCACGCCGACGATCATCGTGGTCACAACAACTCGGGTGTGACGCTGATGGCCCTTGGTCGCATGAAGCAAGCCCAAGACGCCTTCAACGCAGCCAAAGCCCTCGCTGCAAACAACGGCATTGTGAACACCAATCTCGGCGCGTTGGCTCGACAAAATGGCGACACAGACGGTGCCAAAACGTATTACGACAAAGCCCGTGGAGGTTCTGAGCTGAGTTACAACAAAGGGGTGTTGGCCATCACGCAAGGCGAGTATGGCCGTGCCATTTCAAGCATGGGGAACAACAGCACAGCCAACCTTGCGCTGGCCAAAATCCTCAATGGCGATGCCAATGGCGCACGCACCACATTGGAGAACTCTGGTGACGAAAGCGCTGTGACGAGCTACCTTCTCGCCGTTTGCGCTGCCCGTCTGAAGGACGAAGCAGGTGTCAAGAAGCACGTCACTGACGCACTCGCGAAAGATCCAACGATGCGCGACCGTGCACAGAACGACCTCGAATTCCGCGACTACAAAAGCGCCTTGGGTATGTGATTTCGGATTCCTGCCAAACAAAAAGCCCCGCCAGTTGGCGGGGCTTTTTCGTTCGCAAGCCATCCAGCTGCACCTGACAACCATTGGCCGATTCACCTCATGCATGCCGCAAATGGAGGGCGGCCTGCCAAAGGGCCACACCGGCACAAACGCTGACATTGATGCTTTGTTTGACGCCATACTGCGGCATTTCAATCACTGTGTCGCAAGCGTCTTGAACCTGCTCTGACACCCCCCTCACTTCATTGCCGAGAACAATGGCCCAGCGCTCCGTGACAGAGGGAATCCATTGATGCAGGGCGATGCTGCTGGGAGCCTGTTCCATGGCAGCCACCTTCCAACCATCTTTCTTCAAAGCAAGCACGGCAGACAGCGTGTTTTCATGGCCCAACCATGGAACATGGCCGCTGGCGCCGAGGGCACTTTTCAAAATGTCTCTGTGAGGTGGATGACACGTGATGCCGCACAAGTCCAAACCATGGATGCGAAATGCATCGCCAGAACGAAAACACGCACCGACGTTTTGACCGCTTCGAATGTTGTCAAGCACAAGCCGCACAGGCAGCCTCTCTGACGTGGCAAAAGCCTCCGCCGAGATGCGTTCTCCGAGCCCGCGCGCGGGCCTCACTGGATGCGCAGGGTGAACGGCAACCGTGCCTGGATGGGGTCTCCCGTCTCTACCATGCGACGAACCTGCCACAATTCTCTCAACACCTCTTCCTCCACACCGGTGAGTCCGAGGACCTTCAGATCCGAATCAACACCCGCCAGGTCTTCAACAAATGCCTCAAGCGGATCACGTGCCTCGGGCAAAGCAATTCGCTTCACATCTTCCTTGTCGATGCCCGCAAGTTCGGCAGCGTAAGTCACCGCTGCTTCAAGATCTCCAATCTCATCCACCAACCCGTTTTCCAGAGCGTCCTTGCCCGTCCAAACGCGACCTCGTGCAAGTTCTTCCACACGCGCCCGCGTCATGTTTCGGCCCTCTGCCACCCGCTGGGTAAAAGCGTCGTAGATGTCTGAGACACCTTCATTGATTGCTTCTAGTGCGACCGCATCAGGGGCAAACATGCCATCCGGTTGGCCAGCGTGGTCATGCAAAGCCACCTCGTCGAAGCTGATGCCAACATGCTTCTCTAGCATGCCTCCGAGATTGGGAATCATGCCAAACACGCCTATCGACCCGGTGATTGTTGTTTCGTTGGCAAAGATGCGGTCGGCCGCGCAACTGATGTAATAACCACCAGATGCCGCGAGGTCGCTCATGCTGACCACAAAGGGCTTGCCCGATTCTTTCAAAAGCATGGTCTCTCTCCAAATCACATCGCTCGCAAGCGCACTGCCACCGGGTGAATTGACCCGCAGCACGACCGCTTCTACGTCGTCAGCCTCCCGAGCTTCGCGCAAGGCCCCTGCAAGGGTTTCTGAGCCGATGGTTTCTGCGTCCCCTTCCCCGCTTTCGATGCCGCCAACCGCATAAATGACCGCCACATTGCCTCCGAGCTTTTCGGTGGACTCTTGGTCCTCTTCTTCTTCGGAGGCTTCTTCAAGGGCCGCAGCCAACACGTCCATGCCTCCGAGGAAACGCTCTTCAAGGGTGTACTGTCCAAGCGAAATCAACGTCGGTTCCTCACCTTCCAGTTTGGCCTCCAACAGGTCCATCAACTCATCCTCGTACAACAATCCATCCACCAGGCCTGATTCCAGCGCGTCTTTGGGACCTCGGATGGTCAAGTCGTTGGCTAGATTGTCGAGAGTGCCATCTGCCAAATTCCGCGCAGATTCAACGTCCTCGCTCATGTCTCCCCAAAACCCCTCGAGGAGGGCCGTCAATTGCTCCCGGTTCGCTTCGCTGAAGTCTTTTCTCAAGAATGGTTCAACCGCGCTCTTGTACTTGTTGTCAGGACCACGGACCACCGTCACATCGATGCCGAGTTTTTCAAACATGCCCGGGAAGAACATGCTTTGGCTGCGCAGACCACTGAGCATCATTCCTCCTTGGGGATGGAGGTAAACCTCGTCTGCAGCAGAGTTGAAATGCAACGCACGCTGGCTCATGGTCTCTGACCAAGCCACGATGAACTTGTTGCTGTCGCGAAGGACCTGCAGGCCATCCCGCAAATCTTCCATCATGGATGGCATGGCGGACACATTGTCGACATTCAGCAACACACCTTTGATTTGCTCGTCCTCGGCTGCGCGTTCAAACGCATCCAGAATTTGATTGAGGCCCAATTTGACGTCAGGTTCAAGCCCGCCGGTCAAGCTGAACGAAAAGGGCGCGTCGTTCCCGCCTCGCTCCACAATTGGGGCGTTCAACGTCACCTTCAACATGTTCGCGTCTTCAAGGTCCAAGTCAGGACCTGATGACGCCTCGACATCAGCGAAGGCTCCGACGAGACCCCCAACCAAGACGCCGACAAAAATGAAGATGAGAGCAGTGCCTGCCACGAGCAAACCAAGCGTCGAACCAATGGCCGAGCTTAAGATGTTTTTTCCAAATGAAGACATGAGGCCAAAAGTAGGACAAGCCCTTCGATTGGAACTACCTTCGAACCCAACGAATGCGAATCCGATGAGAACGGTGTTTTTGGGATTTGGAACCAACTTGGACGACCGCAACATGTGGCTCGACCGAGGACTGGACATGCTCGAGAGGGCGCTTGCAGAGCGTCGTGCAGCCCAATCCATGACGTTTTCGCCGAGGTATGAAACCGAAGCATGGGGCATGGCGCCCGGAACGCCTTCCTTCCTGAACATGGTGGTGGCTGTGGAAACAGACATGCCGCTCCCTGCATTGATGCGTTTGGGATTGGAGATTGAACAGAACTGCGGGCGCGTCCGTGACCCCGAGACAACAGTGTACGTCAACCGAACGCTGGACATTGACGTCTTGTGCACATCGGACGATGAAATATGGACCCCCGGAGAAGGACTCAACTTGCATGTGCCACACCCAAGGATGATGGCCCGGCGCTTTGTGCTGCAACCACTCGTGGACGTTGCGCCGCATCTCAAAGTGGGCGGACAAGACGTGGCAAAAGCACTTGCAATGTGTCCAGCAGAGCCCGCTGTTGTCCTTCAACCAACCGAAGCCACCAATTCCATTTGAGTCATGTACGCGAGTTTGGCGATAGAAGGTGGAATTGGTGCTGGGAAAACCACATTTGCCTCGTGGCTTTCCAAGGATTTGGGCGCCGAGCTGATGCTCGAGCGATTTGAAGAGAATCCCTTTCTCGAAAAATTTTACGACAACCCCGATGCACATGCCTTCAGCGTAGAGCTGTCTTTCTTGGCCGACAGGTACAAACAGATGCAGGGCGCCATCAAAAGTCGAAACCTCTTCAAACAGAGACTGGTTTCAGATTACAGTTTCGCCAAGAGTTTGATTTTCGCCAAGGTCAATCTGCCCAAAGCTGAATTCAAGTTGTTCAACACGATGTTCCAAATGATGGCAGCACAACTTCCACAGCCAGAAGTCGTCGCCATCCTTGACCCCGGACGAACGCGGCAAGAAGCCCAAATCGTGCAACGCGGACGCGACTACGAACAAAACCTGCCCGAGGGATACTTGGACCGTGTGGCGAAGGGATATGCGTCCCACTACAAGCATCACCGAGGTTCACGGGTGCTGTGGGTGGACACCTCGGCACTGGATTTTGTGGCACGACCCGAGCAATTGACCGTGCTGCGCGATGCGATTTTGACACCTCGCAAGCCTGGGGTGCATCGCGTCACCGTCCGTCCCTAAATTCACCTCATGGCACCTTTGAGCAACGACCCCATTGACCTGACTGCTTGGCCTGCGCTGGACGAAGTGGACGTGGTGTCAGTGCTCCCTTCCTACGCCCGCGCTCGGGCCCTGGTTTGGGGAGTGTCCGCGGTGTTGCTGGCTTTGCTGTTGATTGGACCCCTTGTTGGTGTGGCGATTTGGGGCGAAAGCACGCCTCCTCGAATCCTCTGGATTGCCCTTGGCTCGACTTGGGGATTGATCATGGGGGTTTGGGGGCTGGAAGAATGGAGAGGGTGGCCCCTTCGGGGCTACTTGGTTCGAGAGCGGGACATCGTGTACCGCAGCGGGTGGTGGTCACGATCGGTGACGGCCGTTCCGTTCAGTCGCATCCAACACAGTGAAATCCAGCAAGGCCCCATCGGCCGTTGGCTGGGGCACTGCACCCTGAAACTCTACACAGCTGGCGCTTCTGGAGCGAATTTGGAAGTTCCTGGACTGAGCATGGCGACGGCGCGCAACATCCGTCGCATGCTCGAAAGCCACACGGATGGCTGACGTTGGATTTGCCGTTCCGAGACGTCAGCACATCGTCGGCCTTTTGGTGCTGGTGGGTTGGCAATCTCGCATGATGTTGCGGGCCGCGTGGCCGATTTTGATCGCTGCTTACGTCCAACAAGACAGCGATGCGAAATATTTTGTTTGGGCCGTTGTGGCGGGGGCTGGACTGACGTTGCTGGGCGCCGTGCTTCATTTTTGGCGATTCACGTTCAATGTGGTTGAAGGTGCCTTCCACGTGCACAAAGGCATTCTGGTTCGGGAAAAAATCAACATCCCCCTCGAGCGCGTCCAAGCCGTGCACGTGGAACAAAACTTGGTGCAGCGCGCCTTTGGAGTATGCGGCCTCCGCGTCGACACAGCCGGCACTTCGGGGTCTGAACTTAGAATCCATGCCTTGAAATGGAATGAGGCCCAAACGCTGAGGTCCATGTTGACACACAAGGAGGCGTCGGCAGAGGCCACGACAACGGAATTCGCACATCCCGATGAGACAACCGAGGGTGCCACAGACAACGGCTCCACAGCTCCGAGGATCCTCCGTCTCGACATCAAGGCTCTGTTGAAAGTGGGGCTGAGCCAAAACCATTTGTCCAAGATCGCTTTCGCCATTGGCGGTTTGGTCACATTTCAGGGTTTGGCATGGGAGGTGGTTGACACCTTGTGGCTCCGAATCCCAGGCATCTGGCGAACGGTGTTGGTCATCCTTTCTCCGCTGCTCTTGGTCGTTTCTCCCGTGCTGATTGCTTTGGCATCGGTCCTCATTTCGATCATCACCACTGCACTCCGCCATTGGCAACTCCAAGTTTGGGTTGAGGGTTCCAACAAAAACCGCACGGCGGCGCTGCACCTGTCACAGGGATTGCTCAACCGTCAGTCCATGCAAATCCCCGTGCACAAGGTTCAATCCGTGACATGGGAAAGCACGTGGATCCGTCGCATGTTCTCGATGGACACGGCACACATTCGACAAGCTGCTGCCGGTGGCGCTGTGGGCGGCGACAGCGACAATGGTGCAGCCGGCGAACTCGGGGGCAGCGCCATGCGCATGGGCATTCCCGCCATGAATTCAACCCGAACCCGCGCCCTTGAATCCCTTCTTTTCCCGTCCTGGCCCGAGCGGCGCCTTCACACTTTGAGGCCCGAGAAATATGCGTTCTGGATTCGTTGGGGCACACGGGGATTGGCTTGGACTCCTTTCGCCATCGGCATGGGATGGTGGCTTGGCACGGGATGGGGCATGGGCGTCATGCTTGTCCTGATGGGCTGGAGTGGATGGCTCTCTCACAGAGTGTACCGCGGCGAGTGGGCCACCACAGATGGCCGCCACTTGAGCGCCCATCGCGGGTGGTGGTTCCGGAAACGTGTGATGATTGATTTCCACAAGTTGCAAGCCGTCGAATTCACCCAAAACCGAATCCATGCCCGTCGAGATGTGGCCCATTTGACCTTCCACACCTCCTCGGGCATTGCGCACCTTCGTCATCTCCCCACGGCAAAGGCCAAGGCGATCCGAGACATGGCCATGGCCAAAGTGGTCTCGCACAACGGACCTTGGATGTGATTGAACCCCGTTGAGGTCTGTGTACCTTGACTGGCATGAAACGCAGTGACTTTCTGAAACTTGGAAGCCTCTTCGGTGGAGGCCTTGTCGGTGGCCTGGGATTGGGGCTTTCTTCCTGCTGTGGCAAGAGCGCAACGCATGGCCCCAGCCTGGTGGATTGGACCTCTGTCAGTGGCAGCATGATGGATCACGCCGCACCTGCCATACCGAAGGTTCGAGTGGCGATGATTGGATTGGGCAACCGAGGAAGTTCGTTGATTGAGATGCTCGACTGGCTGGTCCAAAAAGGACATGCAGAAATCACCGTCCTCTGCGACGTCCAAGCCGCCTATGTGAAACGGGCTGCGGACAAGGTAGCGGCGTTTCAATCGCGCACCCCTCTGCTGATCGATGACCCTTCCGACGAGTCGTGGAAGCGTGCTTGCGATGCGGAACTGGCTGACTTGGTTGTGATTGCCACGCCATGGCACCTTCACACACCCATGGCCCTGCACGCCATGGAGCAGGGTCTGCATGCTGCCTCTGAGGTGCCGGTTGCGACGTCAGAGGCAGATTGTTTGGCCTTGGTTCAAACGTCTGAGCGCACCCAAAAGCATTGCATCATGCTCGAGAATTGTTGCTACAACGAAGAGGAATTGTGGCTGCTCAACATGGTGAAAAACGACGTGTTTGGGGAACTCACACATGCAGAATGTGCCTACTTGCACGACCTGCGCGCGCTCCTTCTGGACGCCACTTACTACCACGACCGCTGGCGCTTGCGCGAACACCTCGAGCGCAATGGCAATCTGTACACCACCCACGGCCTTGGCCCTGTGTGCATGTACATGGACGTGCTTCGGGGCGACAACCTCAGCCACCTCGTGTCGATGAGCAGCAACGAGGCGGCCTTGTCCAAAGCCCTGCGTGAAGCGGACGATCCAGAATTGCACGCACTCGCCCCGGAGGTGAAATGTGGAGACGTCAACACCACGCTGATCCGAACCACCCAGGGCAAAAGCATCATGCTTCAGTTCGACACCCACACGGGTCGGCCTTATTCAAGACTCAACAAACTCTGCGGCACGGGTGCCGTGCACTACGGCTACCCCTCGCGGCTGTACTTCGACCACGGGCCCACATGGGACTGGCATCGATGGGAAGACGACGACTCGGCCGGAGTGGCGCGAGAAGCAGGGGTGCACCCCCTTTGGGCCTCGTTGCAATACGGCATTGCAGATCACGAACAAGGCCATGGAGGCATGGATTTCGTGATGATGTATCGGCTCATTCGTTGCCTGAACGAAGGCGTCGCGCTGGACTTGAGCGTGTACGACGGCGCGCTGTGGAGCCTCGTGGGGGTGTTGAGTGAGCGGTCCGTCGCCACTGGAAACCAACGCGTCGACATTCCTGACGTCAGCGGCGGACGCTGGAACGCCTACTCGGAGCATCCAGTATTCAGGGAAGTGTGACCTTTCGCGACGACGTGACAGTCATCCAGCAACCGCTGTTCA
>JAYZBB010000039.1:0-29582 GCA_036339415.1 Bacteroidota bacterium
CGGCAGTCATGGTGTGTTCTTTTTCTTCGTGAAACGGCCAGTTCGTTTGTCAAATCCATAGGGGCAGTGTTTGCATCCACTTTGACAACAATGGCCGCGCTTCAAATGGTATGCCTCTGTGAAGACGATGAAACCTTCCGGCGTCTTGTAGAAGTCTTCGGGCTCAAGCTCCTTGGGCATGTCCCAAAAGTACCGCCAACTCCGCCTGAATGTTCTGTTGCTTGTCCTGGGCGTACCACTTGTGCACTTCTTGGTTGTACGTGTGGGCAATCGAGGGGTCCGATTTGATGCGTTTCACAAGTGCCGTGGCCTCCTTTGGGCGGGGGCCCCATGTGCCCAAAACCCGCAGTTCGTCATTGAGCAACACCGTTTTGGGAATGGCCCGGCCTCCGTTGGTCAAAAACAAATCCATCACATCAACATTTTCATCGCGCATCAACACGCGCACGTCCAATTTCCCTTCCGAAGCGTGCACCAAAGCCTCGTGCACCGGAAGAATTTGGGCGCCATCGCCACACCAAAACTCATTCAACACCAGCATTTTGGTGCCCGAAGAGATGCGGTTCAACGCGGTGGTCAATTCTTCCCTCAAACCCTCCTTGCGCAGGGTCGTTCGAACGCGCTTGACCCGTTGTTGGTTGATCGGGATGTACCTGTCATAAGGAGCCTTGTCCACATCGGGATTGGGAGTGGCGTTTCGCAAACCGTCAAGGTGTGAGGTGATGGAAGTTGCCTTGGCCCAGCCCTCGCGAATCAAACCAGCTGCGTCATGTGTGCGGTGGGAATCCATGAAGGACAAAAGTAGCGTCTCCCCCATGCGATGAATGCGTAACTTTGAGGTGCCCATGAGCGACTCTCTCCAGCACGAGTGCGGCATTGCCATGCTGCGCCTCAAGAAGCCTCTGCAACACTACGTTGACACATACGGCACACCCTTTTACGGGCTGAACAAGATGTACCTGCTGATGGAGAAGCAGCACAACCGTGGGCAAGACGGCGCTGGGCTCGCCAACATCAAGCTCGACGTCAACCCGGGAAAGAGATACATCTCCCGGATGCGGTCTGTCGATGCTCGCCCAATTCAAGATCTGTTTCAAAAGATCATGTGGCGGTTCCAAGACCTCACCGCGGAGGAATTGCAAGACGTGGTCACGCTCCAAAACGACCACGCCTTCACAGGTGAGCTTTTCTTGGGACACTTGCGTTATGGCACGTTTGGCAAAAACGACATCGAAAATTGCCACCCCTTCCTCCGCCAAAACAACTGGCGCACACGCAACCTTGTTGTTGCAGGCAATTTCAACCTCACCAACGTGGATGAATTGTTTGACGTTTTGGTCCGATTGGGCCAACACCCCAAACAGAAATCAGACACTGTCACCGTGCTTGAAAAAATTGGGCATTTCCTAGATGAGGAAAACCAACGACACTTCGAATCCTTGAAGGCAGCAGGGGTCGACAACCAAAGCATCTCGGAACGCATCGCCGACACCCTGGACCTTGGGCAGGTGTTGCGTCGAGCATCGACCGACTTTGACGGAGGATATGTCATGTGCGGCATGGTTGGCCACGGTGATGCCTTTGTCATGCGAGATCCCAATGGCATTCGGCCTGCGTTTTGGTACGAAGACGATGAGGTGGTGGTCGCTGCATCGGAGCGACCTGTCATCCAAACCGCGTTCAATGTGCCCGCCGAGGCCATCCAAGAGGTGGATCCTGGTTCTGCCTTGGTCATCAAACGCAACGGCAAGGCGCACGTCGAAGAAATTCGTCCTACCGGAGAACGCAAGGCCTGCAGCTTCGAGCGCATCTACTTTTCGAGAGGCAACGACAGCGACATCTACAGCGAACGCAAGGCCCTAGGAAGGGCCATAGTGCCCAGGGTGTTGGAAGCGGTGGAACACGACCTCGACCACACGGTCACAAGCTTCATCCCCAACACTGCAGAATCCTCTTTTTACGGAATGGTGCAGGGATTAGAGGAGCATTTGAACGCGAGCAAGATTGCCCGAATCAAAGGCTTGGGAGCAGACCCCGACCATGCAGAAATTGAGGCGATTTTGAACGAGCGGCCGCGGGTGGACAAAATAGCCATCAAAGACGCCAAGCTGCGCACCTTCATCACCGAAGACAGCTCACGAGACGACTTGGTCGCCCACGTCTATGACGTGACCTACGGGACGGTTGAGCGTGGGGTGGACAACCTGGTGGTCATCGACGACAGCATCGTTCGAGGAACCACGCTGAAGAAAAGCATCCTTCGCATCTTGGACCGTCTGAATCCCAAGCGCATCGTTGTGGCTTCAAGCGCGCCTCAAATCCGTTACCCCGACTGCTATGGCATCGACATGGCGAAGATGGGGGACTTCATCGCTTTTCAAGCCGCAGTCTCTTTGCTCAAAGAACGAGGAATGGACCATGTGCTT
Organism: Bacteroidota bacterium; assembly: GCA_036339415.1. GTDB lineage: Bacteria > Bacteroidota > Bacteroidia > Flavobacteriales_D > Sanyastnellaceae > UBA11663. The sequence continues at coordinate 2,427 of JAYZBB010000039.1, forward strand.
ACCGACACATACGAAGCGTGCAAGCACCAGCTCTCCTTGCCCCTGTCAGAAAATGAAAACATGGTGAAAGCCATTTATGAGCCCTTCACTGCAGAGGAAGTCAGCGATCGCATCAGCGAGCTGCTCACGCCTCCTGGCATGAATGCAGAGGTCAAAATCATCTTTCAAAGCATCGAGGGTTTGCACGAAGCTTGTCCCCGTCATTTGGGAGATTGGTATTTCACCGGAGATTTCCCAACCCCAGGCGGGCGAAGGGTGGTCAACAAAGCCTTCGTCTACTACATGGAAGGCAACGACGCCCGCGCCTATTGATGCGTGCTGGCCTCAATGTGTGATGAGCACCCGTTGGGTGGATGTTGTTCCCTCCACATTCAAAAAGAGCATGCCCACTGGCCATCCTGACACGTCCCAACGCTCTAGTTCAGACAACATTTGACGGCGCTGCAAGGTGCGGCCTTGAGCGTCCATGACGCACACCCAGGAGCCGACAGATCCCGACACATTCAGCGTGTACGACGCTGGTGAAGGATGGGCTGAAAACAAAGCCTCCGTGCGCGGCAAATGGAATCCCACAGTCGCTTCCGTCACAAATTCCGATCCCACAAAGAGAACCGTGCTGTCCCCATTCATGATTTGAGTGTAAGTGTAGGTTTGGGCCACCGGCAACGGCATGTCTTGCGTCCAAAACTGAACTCCTTCCGTCAAAATCTCAGAGACCGTGGTTTCGCTGCTGTCGGTGGTCACCGTGCGCGTGTCAATGCGGATCGCGTTGTCGAAAGAAAGTCCGTTTGGCAGCTGCAACACCCCCACATCAAGGCCCTCCATCCTGACCCGAAAATCCCGGGTGATGGCCTCGCCGCCAGCAACAAACTCAAAGGTCAAGTTGTCTTGGTGAAGGTCACCGACACTGAATGGATATGGCAGGTATTTGACTGCCTCATGGTGCACCACTTGAATGCCTGTTGGACCGTCAACCCCTCCCCAAAAACCGAAATAATCTGGGTTGTACTCGTAGAATGTCTCGTTGATGCCTCCCGCTGGAGCTGGGACACGTTGCGCAAAATCGGCGTCGGGAAACGATTCCGCGTGTGCGGAACTGTCGGCTGGCACAAACTCAAAGTTGACGTTCTGAAGGCCAATCACCTCGGTCCAATCAAACCCCTGAGGTTGGCTGGTGTCCACTCTGTAGACAAACGAAAACCCCCGGTCAGGAAGGTTGGGTTGCGTGAGGGATTGGGCAAAGAGTCCATGCGTCAATGACACCCATGCCGCAAAACCCAACAAAATGACAAATGTGTGCTTCATTCGCACAATCTAACCACATCGGAGAAATAGTTTTGCATCATGGCCAAGCCAAGACTTTACTACGACGGACCCTGCAGCCTCTGCCGGTGGTCCATCACGTGGGTCCATCGACACGTGCCCGGGGTGGCATGTGTCCCTCTTCAAAGCGAAGAGGCGAGGTTGGCTTTGCCTCCTGATTTGACCACCCCTCCACTGATGGGTGTGGTTGTGGTGGATGCGGCAGGCCAAGCCCACGTGGGACACCGAGCGCTTCATGCGTTGGCACCGCATGCCAATGGACTCTGGCGTTGGTGCTTGCCTCTCGTTCCTCGGTGGGGGTATTCCGTGATTGCCCGCAGCCGCCATGTCTGGGGCCGCAATGACACATGCTCGACCCATTGAGGTTGTGTGACCTGAGTGTCCCGCGCATCCTAAAAACAGGCAGCACGTTTTGCAATGTGTAGGCCACACCGCCTTGGGGCAACTCTGAAGCACCAACGGTCACTTGAGCTTCCCCTCGAACCAGCCCCAACATGAAACATGTCCCAGCCAAACAACACTTGATTGTGGTTTCTACCTTCATGCAAGACAAGGTACGTTCTCTTTCCGCGAGAGCTCCCCATCCCTGCAAACGAAAAAGCCCCGCATGTTGCGAGGCTTTCTTGTACCCGGGGTGGGAATCGAACCCACACTCCTTGCGGAACGCGAGTTTGAGTCGCGCGCGTCTACCAATTCCGCCACCCGGGCATCTCGGTGAGGAGGAGCGCAAAAGTAGCGCAAGGAATCTGTCGTTGCAACACTTGGATGATGTGGCTTTGAGGATTCACTGTTTGTGTGGCCTCGGGACGACGGAAGACATCAGATTCCATCGCAGTGTACTTTTGTCCAATGCCACCGGCTGCGGCTTCTCAACCACAAAAACGCGTTTTGATCATCGCCTATTACTGGCCTCCCTCCGGAGGAGGGGGTGTGCAGCGATGGCTCAAGTTTGCGAAACTCCTTCCAAACGAAGGTTGGGAGCCCATCATCGTCACTCCCTCCAACCCCGACGTCCCCGTGGAAGATCCATCCTTGAGTGACGATGTCCCTAAGGATCTGAAAGTCTGGGCCTTTCCGGTGATGGAGCCCACGCGCCTCCTCAAAAAAATCGGGCTTGGCGGAGGCACAGCCAGGTTGGGCGCAGAACGACAGCTCAAGCGCTCGTTCCTCAAAACACTGGTTCGATGGGTGCGTGGCAATTTGTTTTTGCCAGATGCGCGCGTTGGTTGGGTTCGGCCCACCACAAAACAAGTGCTGAGTCGGCTGAAAAATCACCCAGTGGATGTTGTTGTCACCACTGGACCTCCGCACAGCATGCATTTGATTGGACTAGCCATCCAGCGTGCCACCGGCTTGCCTTGGGTGGCTGACTTCCGGGATCCGTGGTCGACCATGGACTATTTAAATGACTTTGGGTTGACACGTGGAGCGCGGCGGCAGTTGGAGCGCATGGAGCGCACGGTTGTTGAATCTGCCGATCGCGTGATGGTCACCTCGCCCGGCGCCTTGAAAGAACTGAATGTCAACCCTGCCAAAGGCGTTGTGCTTCCCAATGGTTGGGACCGGGACGACTTTCCCAAAAACCCGCCAGCACTGGCAACATCCGGCCCGCCTGTCCTTGGGCACTTTGGCGCGCTGTACGGAGCACGCAACCCCAGCCCGCTTTGGCCTGCCATGGCCCAAGCAGGTTGGAAGCTGCTTCTCGCAGGCCCTGTCACTGCAGATGTTTTGCGTGACATTCAAAACGCCGGTGTCGACATGACCCACGTTGGAAACCTTCCACACCGTGAATCCGTCTTGCAAATGCACACATGTCACGCCCTTCTCGTGACACACAATGACAGCCCATCCGCCCGTTCCTCAACTCCGGGCAAGGTGTTTGAGTGCCTTGCCACTGGCCGGCCTGTCTTGACGTTTGGTCCGGACAAAAGCGACTTGGAACAGCGCTGCCATGACGAGGGTGTGGCGTTTGTCGCTCACAAAAACCCCGACGCACGCGAGTTGGCACATTCTTGGTTGCTTGAATGCGCAAGAACCCACGATGCCACTGTTCACAAAGGAGTGGCGAAACTTGAACGGCACGTTCTCACTTCCGAACTTGGGGCCATCTTGAACATCGCAACCTCGTGAACACCCTTACCTCCCTAAGATTCCTGGCGACTTTTGTTGGTTGCCTGCTTTTTGGGTTGTCGATGCGCGCGCAGTGGAACCCTGTTGGCAGTGCATTTCCACCTGTTGACGATTGCGTTCAACTCACCTCCTTCTTTACGGGCCAAACCGGAGCGGCTTGGCACGATTGTCCGATCCACCTCGGCGCCGATTTTGATTTGGATTTCACTGTGAACCTTGGGGGCAACGATGGGGGCGCCGATGGCATGTGCTTTGTTCTCCACCAAGAGGGCAGCACCGACAACGACCTGGTTGGAGGTTCGGGCGGCGACATTGGTTATGGAGAGGATCCATTTGGCGCAACGTCGATGGCCGTGGAAATTGACACACATTACAACGACACCAACAACGACCCCTGGTTTGACCACATTGCCATCAACAGCAGTGGCAACGTGAACCACAACCTCAGTCCTGCTGTTCAGGCCGACCCAAACAGCGGCAACATCGAGACAGGACAGTCATATGATTTCAGGGTGCTTTGGAATGCCGGCACCAACACCCTTCGCGTGTATTTCAATGGTGCGCTTCGTCAAACGTTGACTTTGGATTTGACCAACGACATCTTCAATGGAAACCCCTTGGTCAACTGGGGATGGACGGGAACCACCGGTGGTCAAACCAACATCCATTCCTTTTGCTTGGAGGATGCCTTTTACAGCACTCACATCGAAGCCGTGACCGTTCTTCCCGAGGGGCCTTGGCAATTCTGTGCTGGGGACGAGGCTGTGCTCACAGCCACTCCCCTGCCGCCGTCCGAATCGGCCATTTGGGTGGTCAACGGAACCGATGAATTGCTTGTCACGGAATCTGGCACATTTGACCTTTTTGCCCAGGACATCCAAGGGTGCCCCACCCATGGGAGCATCGACGTTGAAGTGCTGCCCGGACCGGATTTGGCGTTGCTTGTGGACCCGGAAATCGTGATTTGTGAGGGCCCGCCCCTCACCCTCCTCGCCACCGCACAAGAAGGTGCTGACATCCAATGGGAAGGCCTGCCAGGCACCTCTTACGAGGTGGATGAAAGTGGCGTCTACGTGGTTGAGGCCAGCCTTGGAGCATGTGTGGAGACTGAATCCGTGGACGTGCTGTTCCAGGCCAAACCTGTGATCGAGTTCTTTCATGAAGGCAACCTCATCACAGATGAAGCAAGCCTTTGCGGCGACGAGATTTTTCTGTTGGCAACCGCCACGGAAGGGGGAAATGCGGTTTGGGAAGAAACCTCGTCGTCTTACCTGCTTGTTGACCAGGATGGCATGTTTGTGGCAACGGCAGATGCGAACGGCTGCCCCGGCGACCCAGATTCGATTCAAGTCAACCTTTTGGCCTTGCCTGGAGCGAACATCACATCCGCGCCCTCTTCGCTTTGTTGGGAAACCAGTGGTGTCGTTTCCGCGGTGTTGTACGACGGATCGAATGTGGTCAATTGGACGCTTCCTCCGGGTACCAGCGACTTGAACGCAGCTGGGCCTGGTGAATACACGCTCAACCTCATCAGTGATTTTGGCTGTGAGCGCACTGAACAATTTGACTACATCATGCTTCCCCCAATCAACACGGGGTTGGTGGCCACAACCGCGTTGTGTGAGGATGCCACCGCGCTGTTGACTGTCACAGGCAATGTCGACGACTTGAATTGGAACGTGGGCGGAAGCAGTCCCAACCTCTCGGTGTCGTCATCCATGGGTGAGGGCCCGTTTGTAGCAACAATCACGCTGGGGGCATGCACGCAATCCGACACCGCATTTGTGACTTGGTGGCCGACACCGTCTGTGGGTTCACTCCCAGACACCGTCAGCAGATGCGTGCTGGACCCCGCGTTCAATTTCAACTGGCCCGCACAAAGCGATGCACCGGTGGGCGCATGGGTTTGGTCTGTCAACGGAGACGGCGCCTCAGCAGGTTACAGCATCACTGAGGCCGGAGATTACGCGGTGGAGGTTCGCGACAACGCCACAGGATGTTTGGACACCCACGAATTGCACCTCGACGTGCGGCCCAACATTGGTGTCAATGCCACAGTGCAAGATGCGTTGGTCTGCATCGGCGACTCTACGCTCATGGAGGTGGAGATTGTGGCCGTCCAAAACACAGACCCGTTTGCCCTTCCTTTTGCACTCGACTGGTCCATCGATGGTGCCACTGGGCTCGACCACCGCGTTGGCGCAGGCACACACCAAGTGACCGTGACCAATGCATGTGGTTCTTCTTCCGATTTGGTGGTGGTGGAAGACGAATATTGCGGTTGCAATGTTTGGGTGCCAAATGCGTTCACTCCTGACAGCGACGGTTTGAACGATGGTTTTCAAATCGTCAGCTCCTGCGAGTGGGATTCATTCGAATTCACCGTCTTCAACAGATGGGGTGAGCGGGTTTGGTTCACCGACGACCCTGACGACCCTTGGAGCGGCGGTAACACCCTTTTGGGTGACGGCAATCACTTCGTGCCTCCAGGTCAGTACGCCTACCGTGTTCGCTTCCAATACACAGACGACGGCGTCCTGTACACCGAGGACAAGTCCGGACGCATTGCCATCATACGCTGACCGCGAAGACCATTCGGAAACAGGCTCCTTTTCCAGGCTCCGTGTAGGCCACAGAAATTTGGCCCTGATGCACTTCCTCCACAATCCGTTTCGCAAGCGACAACCCCAATCCCCAGCCACGTGACTTTGTGGTGAATCCGGGTTGAAACACCCTGCGGGACACAGGCTTGGTCATACCCCTGCCTGTGTCCTCCACATCCACAGTGAATGCATCCTCGCGCCAATGTGCGCGCACAACCAACGCGCCTTTCCCGTCCATGGCGTCCACGGCATTTCGAATGAGGTTTTCAAGCACCCAGCTGAAAAGGGCGCGACTCATTGGCAGATCGCCAGCATCGGCGCCGGCATCCAGAGACATCTCGACGTGTTTGCTGACGCGAGGGCGCATGTAGTCAACTGTTTCGCGGACAAGCTCTAATGGGTTTTCAGGCAACAGTTGTGTTTGAGAACCGATTTTTGAAAAACGCTCTGCCACAACCTGCAGCCGGTCAATGTCCTTGTCCATTTCCATCAAGGCTTCCGGGTCCACCCCTTTGGCGGCAAGCAAACCTGACCACGCCATCAGCGAGCTCAACGGAGTGCCCAGTTGGTGCGCGGTCTCTTTGGCCATGCCTACCCAAACTCGGTTTTGCTCCGCTCGGCGAGATGCGCTGAACACCAGGTAGGCCACCAACAAAAACGCCGCAATCAAAAGAAGCTGCACTGCTGGGAAATATCGGAGTTGTGTCAACACGGTGCTCTCCTCGTAAAACACCAAATGCCAACCCTCCCCAGGCAAAAACACAGGGATGGGCACATTGTCCTGCATCATCTCCATGTATCGGGCCCGAAGTTGCTCAGGAGAGTCCAAGGAGGACACGTCAATTCCCTGCGATTTCACCACGCGTGTTGCCGTTGAGTCCATCAACAGCACTGGCACCGACGCACTGTTGATGACGGTTTCCGAGATGAACGACTCGATCAACTCATCCATCGCCTCACGCAGTTTGCGAAGCCTCACGCTTTCGGCGTAATGGATGGTTTGGCCCACCTCCTCGAACAAGATGGGCGCGTTTTGACTCATGTCCACTCGGCGAATGCTGTCGTAGTATACCTCTTCCGACACACCCTCAGAAGGGAGGGGCACATTGACGTGATACACCACCTTTCCTTGTTCGTTGGTGATGATGACAGGGACCGTGTTGTTGTTGACCAAAAAATCCCCGGCAAAAGTCAGGTCCGTTCCGTCTGGCGCTTCTTGGATCAGACGGTAAGCCGCCGCCAAGCGGTCGGCCCTCTTCTTTTCCTCAGCTCCAAGGTCTTCAAAAAGCGACTGGGTGTATGTCACCAATTCCGCCCGTTGCTTGACGGCCTCCACCCACAAATCCACCTTGCGTTGTTCCTCGTCGCGAATGATCGACGCCAAGTGTTGTGTGTACCCCAATGTCACCACCACAATGGCAGCAGCAGCCAAAAATAACAACTGTTTGGACAGGTTTTCTCGCATGCGTTTTGGTCACTCGTAAGCTGGGCATCGACCCAATGCACCAAAGAACGGATCGTTCTTTTGGCATGCTGAGATGGACAAGACGATTTCGTGGGAATTCCGGGCGGCTGGGTTCAAAGAAGACACCCCAAAATCGTAGGCATAACCCACGCTCAACGATTCGAGCAATTTCACATTCAACGTGGCAATCAATGCCGCCCTCGTTCGATACCCCAAACCAAGTGCCACTTGCTTGTTCATGCTGAAACTGCCTCGAAAATCAATGGACGTTGGCACACCTGCTGCCTTTCGCAATTGCGCCGTCGGTCTGAACGCAAAACGTTCGTCCAATGGCACGTAGTGACCCCCGGACAACACCACCACGCTCGCCGGTGCAGTGCCCGTGGCGATGTTGTTGAGTGGGGTTTTTGTCAAGTTGAGAATGCTGAACGAAGCATATGTTTTTCTGTTCTCGTACCAAAGTCCCATGTCCATGGTGGGGAACACCAATTGAGCATCGCTGCCGTCCATCAAAGCGGGATCAAACCCCGCTTGCGTTTCCGGCAATTTGAGGCTGGCCCGATCCAATTTGAATTGTGCAAGACCTACGGCGAGTCCTGCACTCAAACGAGAATCCTCACTCATCCGTACTCTTGCGGAATAAGCCACATTGAGCCGAATGTTGGACCATGGACCAATGGCGTCAGTCACCACACAGGCACCGATTCCTTGGACCACCCCCTCCCCAGAACCAAACCTGTCCGACAACGTGGCGAACTGACTCAAGGGTGCACCTTCAAAGCCTGTCCATTGTGAACGGACACCTATGCGCATGTCCATGCAAGGCGAGTTCCCTGCCGCCGCCGGATTGTCCAACAAACTCGTCATGGCGTTCTGCGACCAAACTCCACTGAATTGAGCGTTCGCACCCAGGGTCGACAACCAAGCCAACACCGTCACGCAGACAAGAAGAAGGTTGCGATGTTTCATCGGATGATGGCCACATATCCCACCAATGGCGGGCGGTTCACATTCAAGTCGTTCAAGTTGATGATGTAGTAATAGGTTCCCTCCGGCACAGGAGAACCATTGCCTTGCAAGGAACCGTCCCAAGGCTCGGGATACGACACCGATCGGTAGACGCCTTGACCCCAGCGGTCATACACCTCAATCACAGCGTCAGGAAAGTCAACCAAGTCGTCGATGTCCCAAGTGTCGTTGCTGCCGTCATTGTTGGGTGTGAACCCATTGGGCACAAAAATTTCATTGACCTTGATGAACACCGAGTCCAAATACGTGCAGTTCTCCATGTAGCCTTGAACCAAAAATTCCATGCTGCTGTCTGGGGACAGGTAGGTCAACAGGGGAAAGCCTGTGCTTGCCGCCTCCGCAAACTCCGAAGGCGTCCAGTCAAAACCGAGTTCTGGATTGGCTCCAAACACCTCCACCTGAGCCGTCTCCCCCAAATCAATGGCCGTGCCACAACACGCTTCAATGGAAACCGCCAACCCTTTCAACCGAAAGTCCACGGCGCAAAACTGGGACTCGCTGCCCAAAATCAAGACGTAGTCTGAATTTTCGAGCAGCCTGTCAGATGAAAATGTGGCGCCCTCTGACAATGTCCACTCGTCCGAAGCCACGACGTAATCCTCCGCATTGCAAGGGGCCAATGCGTTCGCCTCAAACAACCTCGCCCACACCCCGCTCTCGCACTGGATGCCTTGGACTTCCAACTCGACAGTTTGCTCCAATGGGTTTGAATTGAAGCTGTTGAAAAACGTCGTGTGAAAACGCACCACCTTCGTGTGCCTTGCTTCAAACACTCCTGTCAATGCTCCCGCTCCAGGCAAATCCAAGGGCGAATCCAGAGATGCCGAAATGTCCGTTTGGCCACACACTTCAAGCGCACTTCCACAAGCCACGGATTGTGCATTTGACGTTGTGGCGCCAACGAACGCATTCGCCAACATAAATCCAATGAGAAGATCTTTGCTCACGTGGTGAAGTTAACCCCCCTTTGAACGCTCATCAGGCCATCTTTGACATGTCATCAACAGAAAAAAGAGGAAAGGCCTCTCGCGTCAGGCCTCGATGCGCACCAGCAACGCACCTTTCTCAACCGCTTGACCCTGAATTGCAGCCACCGACGAGACCGTGCCTGATGCCGCTGCCTTGATGACGTTTTCCATTTTCATGGCTTCGAGCACCACCAGAGGCTGTGCCTCGTCGACAACATCGCCTTCCTGAACCAAGACCTGGAGCACCTTTCCTGGCATGGGGGCTGCGATGTCTCCGGATGCAGCTCCCGGCTTCACCGACATGCCCATGTTGTCCAAAAGCTTGGCGCGGTCATCGAGCACTCGAACACGGCGTCGTACCCCGTTGATGCGGAACACCGCGTGGCCATCGTCGTCTGGTGCCTTCTCGCATTCAACTTTGTAGCGCTGGCCCCCAGTCAACACCGACCACGTTCTTGGACCCAGTCGCGTCCATTGGGCCTCAGCATCGAACCCGACCGCATCCGACTCCACACGAACGTCATCCCATTGAATTTCCCGAGGCATGATGCGAAGGTAGTGCCGAAGCCACGACCTTTGAAGCATGGCTGGGGTCTACATCCACGTTCCTTTTTGTCGACAGGCCTGTCATTATTGCGATTTTCATTTTTCCACCCAAATCGGCAATGCCGAAGGCATGGTGGACGCGATTGTCCAAGAGGCACTGCTGCGAAAAGACCAGCTCCCTGGTTGGTCCAACCAACCCATCCAATCTTTGTATTTGGGCGGAGGCACCCCTTCTCTCCTTTCGGAGGAGGCCATCACGCGTTTGATTCACGGTGTGTCAAGTGCGCTGAACATCGATTTGTCGTCCTTGACAGAAATCACCCTGGAAGCCAATCCGGAAGATTTGGAACCCTCCAAATTGACGGCGTGGAAACATGCCGGTGTCCGGAGACTCAGTGTTGGCATCCAATCCTTCCACGACGAGACCTTGGTTTGGATGAATCGAGCCCACTCGGGCGATCAAGCTGAGCAAGGCGTTCGCCTGGCTGCCGAATCCGGATTCGAAGCCATCACCGTAGACCTGATCTACGGGGTGCCGACGTCACGGAATTGGGCTGCCGATGTGGCACGAGCCATGTCGCTTCCGGTACAACATCTGAGTGCATATGCCTTGACTATTGAGCCCCAAACGGTCCTTGGTCACCGAGTGGCAAAGGGCTTGGAACAAGAGTCGCCCGACCATCGAACCGTCAAGGAATATCGCATGCTTTGTGAACAAATGAGCCGCGCGGGGTGGGTCCATTATGAAACGAGCAATTGGGCGGCACCCAAAAAAGGCGGTGTGGGTGCGCATCGCGCCATCCACAACAGCGCGTACTGGTCTGGTGCACCTTATCTCGGGTTGGGTCCAGGAGCACACGGGTTTTTGCCGCCCAAGAGATACGCCAATGTAGTCAGCAACCCCAAATACATGCGTTCGGTCGCTCAGGGCCACCTTGCCGAAACCACGGAGTCGCTCAGCCAAAGCGACCGTTACAACGAACAAGTCATGACCGGTCTGAGAACCGAACAAGGCATCTGCCCTGATGCCTTGGAAGCGGCGTTTGGACTTCGGCCAGAAAGCGTGGATTGCCAAGGGTGGCAAGCGGCCATCTCCTCTGGCGACCTGATTCCGACCTCAGATGGACATTACCGCATTCCAGAAGAACGATGGATCACGGGCGATCGGATTGCCGCGACGCTGTTTCACCTGCCTTCGTCCTGAGGAGCGTGTCCGCGAACACGGCACAAATGACCAACGCTGCACCTGCATAAAACCCTGGTTCGAATCGTTCATCGAAGAGCACGTAAGCCAAGACAATGGCGTAGATAGGCTCGAGATTGATGGCCATGGCGGATTCGAACGGGGTCAACCTTTTCAGCACCTGGATGGACACCATGAAAGCAAACGATGTTGCAACCACCGCGAGCAGCCCAATCCAAATCCAATCCATGAAAGCCATCGTCCAAAGTTGAGGTCCCAATTGCCCCCTGAAAGCCAACCATCCCGCCATGCCTAAACTGGCGGACAACAACTCGACAGCGCTCAAATTGACCGGATCGTGCCTGCGCACCAACACTCCATTCAATGTGCTGAACACCGCCGCCAACACGGCGCTCGACAGGCCGAGAACAATGCCTCTCACCTTGTCTTGTTCAGCATCGAACACAAGTGCGATGCCCAAAAACACCATGACCGCCACCGCCAACTCACGCAGGACGACACGCCGTCCAAACACAAGTGGTTCGACGAGCCCCACAAACAACGGAGCTGTCGCCAGCATGGTGAGCGCCAATCCCACAGAGCTCGCTTTGATCGAAGCAAAAAACGTCACCCAATGCGCAGCCACGATCCAACCTACGATCGACGCCGTGGCGAGACCTCGCCACGTCCATTTGTGCCATCGTTTCATGACCAACAAGAACAGCGCCGTGGTCCCTCCACCCAACGTCACCCTCCAAAACACCAAAGGCTCGGCATCAATGCTGATGAGCTTTCCCAAGATGCCTGTGAACCCAAAAATCACCACCACTCCATGCAAGAGCAGCAAACTTTTGGTCCTTCCTTGCATCAATGTTGAATGACAAACCGCTCCGGGGTCGCGGTCCACGCACCCGATGGGTCGATGGTTTCAATCAGGTAAACCCCTGTGCTCCAAGATGCCACATCCAAGACTTGAGTTCCAGCAGGCCATGCGGTGCGCCACATGTCTCGCCCAGAGGCGTCACGGATGACCACCTCTGCTGCAAGGGGCATCTCAACACGCAACACGTCCGTCACGGGATTGGGGAACGTTTTGACACGCAACACCCCCAAGTCACGCACAGCATCCCCTACTTCCACCACGATGCTGGCTGACGTTTGGTCAGAACATTGTGTGTTGCTGTTCGACGCCGTCAAGAACACGTTGTAGGTCCCTGGTTCCTCGTAGAGCAAGGCAGGGTTTTCTTCGTTGCTGAAGGTGCCATTGCCAAACGTCCACTGGAACGCGTCCGCGTTGAAGCTCTCGTTTTCCGCGAACACGGTGTCTCCTCCCAACAGAATCAACTCGGGAACGGAGAAGCCTGCCTGGACACCTTCTGTCAAATCGTTCAAACTTCTCGGAAGCAACGTGTAACCATCGAAGTAAGGAAGGTTGCCGTCAGATTGGCCCCCAATGCCAGTCACCCCAAAGGTGCCAACGGGAGCATCCGTGCCCCAAATGTCGGTGTTCCCATCGATGCGAATGGTGACTTCACCCGGCCCGTAATCGACGTTCACGTCGAAAAATGGAAAGACATTGGTCCACTGCGTGGGATCGATCAGCCTCACACATTTGAGTTTGATGACTTGCGACTCCGTCTCTTCGCCCATTTCCGAAACCAACAACGGCTCTTGCGAGGGGAACCCACCCCCTTCGAAAATGAGCGTGTCGGCACGAAGAGTTGCCAATCCAGCAAATTGCCCGATCACGCCCCGAACCCGCACACTGTCTCCTTCTTCCACTTCGTACCCAAAATTGCTGATTGGGCTGAATACGTTGATGCCAGAGGTGGGGTCGATCAACGTGAACCGAAGGCCTTGTGGGTAATCGTTCCAGCCGTGCACAATGCCTCTCAATTCGCACGACGTGTTCAAGCTGTCCAACTCGCCTTGGTTGTTGGTTCCTCGAACTTGGGCAATGTCGTAGACCGGGTAGGTCAGGTCAGAGGGCAAAATGTGAATGACCAGCGACTGGATCCCGAGAATCGCATCGCCCGACAATATGGTCAACGTCAATTCAACGTCTTCTTGAAGCTCTGGTTCTTCATCGTCGATGGCAACAAAGTTGAATGACTGGCTGTTGAGCAACCCCGATTCAAAGGTGAAATTCAGTGGAAACACCGCAGGAAAGTCTGCGCCGTCGGTGGCGTCTCCCCCTGTCACTGCCACCTCAACCTCCACATCTTCAAGCGGATAGCTGACCAACATTTCTACTGTCACCCCCGAGCCTTCCGCCACATACAACTCCGGTGCCGCAAAACCAACCACCATGGTGCCTACTCCCCCACAGGACGCCGTGTGTTGCCCAAGAAAATCGAACGTGTCCTGGGGATAGACGTCCCATTGGGTTTGGCCTTCATTCCAGTTTGTAGACCCCTGGCCCACATCTGGCTTGCGCACCAACGTGTATTCAGCCATCGCCCCCTCTCCCACCGACCACGCTCCCAGTGGATCCACACCAATGACGCCCATCATGTCGATGATTTCCCCGTTTTTGCGAAGGACGATGGGGTCGTTGCCGTTGAACCACGTCACTGTGCTCAACACCTGACTTTGGTTGACAATGGCTGGTGCGGCCTGCGGGTTGCCGAGGACCGTCACAGCGCCAGCGGGCAACACCCCTTCAAGGTCGAGCGACTGAATGGGCACCTGGGAACCGTTGTTGTAGACCTCCATGACATAGGGTGTCATGTCGATGTCAAACGGCGTCGGGTTGTGCACCTCAAGCGCTTTGTTGTTGCTTGTGCCCTCGACGTATTCACTGATGATCAAATCGTCGCAGAGGCCTGCCGAACCGCATTGCAAAATGTTGACTTCCAAAGCGTTCAAGGACAAGCTGTCGCATCCGAAGGCAGACGCCCCAGACACAGGAAGACCAGCAGCCACAGTGCCCAAATCCAACCCCTCTTGGTAGCTCAACCCCCAAACGTGATAGGTTCCTGCGCTCCCAAATGTGGCAAAATCAAAATAGGGCTCGTCTGTTGTGTCCAAGATGTTGTCGTCATCGTCGCACACCAAGAACACATACTCACCCTCCACCGCGTCGCTGTAATACCCAAACGACACCAGAGCTCCGTCCTCTGTCAAGCACGCCTCTGTGTCGAGTTCTGCCCCCGCTGTCAGCATGGTGCCTCCGTCACAGGAAGGGGTCTCACACGTGCGGCCAATCAAGACGATTGGCTCGTCCACTACACTGATGCAACCGTCGCCCGAGACCGATGTGATGGCGTCCAGTGACGTCCAATCATCGGTCAGCGCAACGTCGCGAGAAATGGCGTAGACCAACAATGTGTCGTCTCCGAAACCCTCCATGTTCATCGCGCTTCCTGGAAAAACCGCCAGCAATTCCCCGGTGGTCTCATCCAGCACCGCCAGGCTTGTGCTGTCCGTTGGGGAGTCTGTTTCGTGGGTGAACACCACGATTTCTGGTCCCAAATCCGTGCAGTAGGTCGCCACATCTGGATTGTTCAGAGACAGGTGACCACTCTCGCATGGCAGCGCATTGGTGGTTCCTGGGCTCAGCGCCTGCATCACAAACTCCATGTCCAACGCCAACCCTCCGTCGGGCACCCTGGACAATCCATCTGGGCCCGCCAAGACATTGTTCGCAGCGTTGTTCGCTTCGTGCACTGTTGCTGTCGTTCCTGGAGCCACAAGGTCGATGAGCACCTCCATTTGAGGGTGCGTCGGGCCCATACTCCCAAAGAACACTGCGTCCGTGACCGCACTGAACGTCGGTGTCGAGCCAATGGGAAATTCCGAGACAGGGGAACCCGCCAGCACCACCGCCACCACGGTGTTTTGCCAACCAGATCCTTGGATCAACAAAAATCCATCTTCATCCAAAGACTGACCACCCAACCCAATGGCTGCTTGCACCTCTGGTGTGAAGTTGCCGCCCGACGGCGATGATTTGAGCAACACCAAGCTGTGGTCATCAAGGTTGGTTCCTTCATCTCCAAAAAGTTCGACAAATTGTCCTGAATTGGGGCCTGTAATCAGGTTCAACTCGTTGATGACGACATCCTGAGCGAATGCCTCAACCGGAGCCACCCCCAAGATTGTTGCTGTGCATCCAAATTGGATGAGCATGGAAACCAAATTTCCTTTCATGGCGTACGTTGTGAATGGACATCGAAGGTAGCGTACCTTTCATGAGCAATCGATGACGCAGAGCATATCTCTTCTTGACAAGCTGGACGAGTTCATCCGGCGGTACCACAGAAACAAGGCCCTGCGAGGTGTCTTGCTGTCGTTTGCCACCCTCACGACGGGTGCGTTGGCGCTCACCTCTTTGGAACACGTTGGGAGATTTGGGGTGGCTGGCAGGACCGTTTTGTTTTACGTCTTTTCCGCAGCCACCGTCGGTGTTTTGGTCTCCCAGGTGCTTTGGCCGGTGATGCAATGGCTGCGTGTAAGTCGGGGGTTGAGTTACGACGATGCTGCGCGCATTGTCGGCAATCACTTTCCCGATGTGAAGGACAAGCTGCTGAACACCCTCCAGCTCCAACAGCAAGTCGACAACGCTCAGGGTGCCGACATCACGTTGCTCGCGGCGAGCATCGACCAGCGCACCGCTTCACTTCGGCCCTTGCCTTTTGGACAAGCCATTGACATCCGGCCCTCGATGCGGGCGTTGACATTGGCCGCTCCCGTGGCGCTCTTGGTGGTGGTTGTGCTGTGGACCCGCCCCGCATGGGTGACCGACCCCGCCGCACGCATCGTGCAACACCGAACCGAGTTTGTGGAGCCTGCCCCTTTCATTTTTCGGCTTGCCAATGATGATTTGAGGGTGCCTGTTGGCGACCCCTTGACCATAGAGGTTGAGGTGTTGGGTGACGACTTGCCCGGCGCTGTGATGGTGGAGTCGATGGGGGGGCGATTCCGCATGGAGCGCGCAAGGAGCCATGTGTTCAGATTCACGTTCCCATCCATCCGAACCACCACGGCATTCCAGTTTTTGGCGAACGGTTGGCGTTCAGACGAACATGTGGCCACCCCCTTCTCCATGCCCAGCCTCTCTGGACTTCGGGCCCAAGCAACACCCCCTTCCTACACAGGTCTGCCCGACATCGATCAACGCAACCAAGGTGATTTGACCGTCCCTGAGGGCACGCCCATTCAGTGGACAGTCCGTGTTGCGGACGGCACTGGTGTGCGGATGCAACTGAACGATGCGCGGCTGGAGGTCCGAACCAGCGCCGCAAATACCTACCACAGCAACTGGGTGGCGTCAAAAAACGCAACGTACTGGTTGACACCCCTTGGTGACAATGTCGTCGGAGACTCATTGAGGCACCGCATCCGCGTCGTCAAAGACGGAAAGCCTACGATCCGTGTTTCCGAAGAATCAGACAGCACCTCACGCAAGCGTCGGCACTTTGCAGGCAGCATTCAGGACGACTATGGCTTCAGCCGGTTGTCCTTTGTTTGGACGTTTGCCGAACGCGGCGTGAGAGGTGGGCCGGAAGAAGCCCAGCTGTCGCCAAGCGAAGCCCAGGCCTATGATGGCCAAATGGAGCTTGAAGTTCCCCCCGGACGACAAGGGTCCTTCTTCCACACTTGGGACATGAATGGGCTTGATTGGCGCGAGGGAGATGTGATCGAGTGTTGGTTTGAGGTATGGGACAACGATGGGGTGCACGGGGCCAAAATGACCCGATCTGGCACGACCCGCATCGCTGCGCCGTCGGAAGAGGACATCCGCGAAGAGCGCAACGAAACCTCCCAGTCCATCGAAGAGAATCTCGAAGAGGCGTCGCGGGAAGCAGCTGAGCTCCGTGAAGCCATGGATGCCATGCAGGAGCGTTTGCGGGAACAAGGTGACATGACTTGGCAAGACCGTCAAGCCATGGAAGATCTTTTGGAACAACAAAAGGCGTTGCAGGAAAAGCTCGAGGCCATGAGGAAAGAAAATGAGCGAAAAGACGAGCGTGCCAACGAATTCAGCAAGCAAGAAGAACGCATCCTCGACAAACAGGAACAGCTGCAAAAACTCATGGACAACATCATGAGTGAGGAGCTGCGGCAGATCTACGAACAGATGGAAGAGTTGATGCAGGAGATGGACCCTGAGAAAATGCAGGAACAACTCAACGAGATGGAGCTCAACCATGACGCCATGGAGAAGGAGCTTGATCGCGCCCTGGAACAATTCCGTCAATTGGAGTGGGAGACCAAAATGCAAGAGGCCATTGATGACTTGAAAAAGCTCGCGGAAGACCAAGAGCGCTTGGCAGAAGAAAGCGAATTGGGGTTGATGGACTCTGAAAAAATCAAGACCAAACAAGACAGTCTCAATCAACGATTCCAAGAACTTCGAAACGAGCTCCAACAGTTGGAAAAAGACAACCAGTCTCTTGAAAATCCCAACCCAATGATGGACAGGTCCAGTGAAGAGCAGTCCATCCAAGAAGCCATGGAGAAGGGGTCTGAACAGTTGGAAAAAGGAAAAGAAAAAAAGGCCGCAGACAGTCAGCAGCAGGCGGCAGAACAGATGCAAGAGCTCGCCCAACAAATGGAACAGATGCAAGCCAATGCTGACTCAGAATCGGAGAGCGAAGACATGGACGCGCTCCGGGCATTGCTCGAAAACATCCTGACCCTGTCTTTTGAAGAAGAGTTGTTGATGGCTGAGTTGAAACTCACTGACGAACAAGACCCCCGTTACATTGGCCATGGTCAGGCACAACGGACACTGAAAGACGACGCGGTGATGGTTGAAGACAGCTTGTTTGCGTTGAGCATGCGCATCCCGCAACTCGCCTCCGCAGTCAACCGCGAAATCGGCCTCGTCAACCGACACATGGGCAAGGCTTTGGATGGTTTTGGTGACCGGCTGACCGCAGAAATCGCCATGAACCAGCAATATGTGATGACGTCGTTCAACAATTTGGCCTTGCTGTTGGACGAGGCTTTGCAGCAAATGCAGCAGCAGCAAGCGCAAAAACAGCCCGGATCAGGCAACTGCGAAAAGCCTGGTGGGTCGGGCAACCCCTCTCCCTCTCCCAAGGCAGGCGACATGAAAAAAATGCAGCAAGCGTTGGGCAAGAAGTTGGAGCAAATGAAGCAGCAAATGGGCAAGGGTGCCAACCAAGGTCAGGTCGGACAAAAAAAGCCGGGTGGCATGTCCAAAGAGCTCGCTCAAATGGCCGCTCAGCAAGCGGCGCTTCGGAAAATGGCCCAAGAAAAAGCGAAGCAGCTCAACGAGGATGGCTCTGGCGATGGAAACCAGATGGGAGACATTGCCAAGCAGATGGAGGACATTGAACGGGATTTGGTCAACCGTCAAGTCGATGAAGCCACCCTCAGACGGCAGCAAGAACTCATCACCCGTTTGCTTGAAGCCGAAAATGCCGAACGCATTCGCGGCGAGAAGGAAGAGCGCACCTCCAAAACAGGCGACGACGCCTTGAAGGCCAGCCCGCCAGCAGCGACAGAATACTTGAAGCAAAAGATGAACGAGTTGGAATTGTTACGCACAGTCCCGGCTGAACTACTTCCCTATTACCGCGACCGCGTCAACGATTATTTCAATACTTTGGACCTGGATAATGCAAGCCCACAACCCGATCTGACGCCATGACGAACACGTTGCCTGAATTGCGATTTGATTCCAAGCCCGAGAACATTGCCGTTGTGGAGCGCCTCATTGACAAGCTCAGTGAGCAACACAGCATCATTCCTGAACACTACGGCAACGTCCTCATTGCGATGACCGAAGGTGTCAACAACGCCATTGTCCATGGCAACAAGCTCGACCCAGACAAATCCGTGACTGTGGTTTGTGTTGTCGACGAAAAGAACCTTGTTTTTCGCATTTCTGATGAGGGTCCTGGGTTTGATTTTGACAATCTCCCCGACCCCACGGCTCCGGAAAACATTGAAAAACCCCATGGGCGCGGGGTGTTCCTCATGAGGCACTTGGCTGATGAATGCGCCTTTGAAGACGATGGGCGCATCGTGGAGTTGACCTTTCACAACGTCCTGGCCTGATCCCATGATCGTTTTTGTGGATGGAGACGTCCCTTGCGCCGTCCCCCATCGACGTGCGGTGAAAACCTGGCTTCGCGAGATCGCAGCTCACCATGGTTGTGTGATTGGCGACCTCAGCATTGTGTCGTTTTCCGACGAACGTTTGCTGGAATACAACCGCAAATACCTTGATCACGACACCTACACCGACATCATTACGTTTGACCACAGCGAAGGCACAACGTTGTCAGGGGACTTGTTGATTTCCTTCCCTCGAGTGGTTGAAAATGCTGAAAACCAGGGTGTTGTGTTTGATGTGGAGTTGAGAAGGGTTGTGGCCCACGGGCTCCTGCACCTTGTCGGCTTCAAGGACAAAACCACGGACGAGGTCAACGCCATGCGCCGTGCCGAGGACCTCGCGCTGGGCATGTTCCACGTGGAACAGCCGCGCTGACCCGTTTGCAACCGAACTTTGCGGACATGATTCAGTCGTACGATGTCATCGTGGTCGGGGCAGGTCACGCCGGGAACGAAGCTGCAGCTGCTGCCGCCAATTTGGGAGCCTCCACACTGCTCATCACCATGAACATGGGTGTGATCGGACAGATGTCCTGCAATCCGGCAATGGGTGGGATCGCCAAAGGCCAAATCGTACGAGAGGTCGATGCCATGGGAGGCTACTCTGGGTTGGTTTCTGACCGCAGCGCCATCCAGTTCCGGATGCTAAACAAGTCCAAAGGCCCCGCCATGTGGAGCCCTCGAACGCAGAACGACCGCAACCTCTTTGCCCAAACGTGGAGAGAGATGCTGGAAGCCACACCCAACCTTGATTTTTGGCAAGACCGCGTCGTCGGCATCCTGACTGAAAATGGTCGTTGTGTTGGCGTCAAGACGGGCCTTGGCATGACCATTCGGGCGAACGCAGTCGTGCTCACCAATGGCACTTTCTTGAACGGCCTGATGCACATCGGCGAAAAACAATTTGGAGGGGGTCGCGCGGGCGAACGGGCCTCCCAAGGAATCACCGAACAGTTGGTAGAGTTGGGGTTTGAAAGCGGCCGCATGAAGACCGGCACACCCCCTCGTGTGGATGGACGGTCCTTGGATTATTCCAAGATGACCGAACAGCCGGGAGACCTCAACCCTGGAAGGTTCAGCTACCTCCCCCACCACCCCATCACCCAACAGGTGCCTTGCCACATCACATACACCTCACCAGAGGTCCATGACCTGCTGCGTGAAGGCTTTGACCGGTCGCCCATGTTCAACGGCCGCATCCGTGGCTTGGGACCTCGTTACTGCCCCAGCATCGAAGACAAAATCGATCGCTTCGCCGACAAAGACCGCCATCAGGTGTTCGTGGAGCCCGAAGGTTGGAACACGTGTGAGATCTACGTAAATGGATTCAGCACCAGTCTTCCTGAGGACGTCCAACTCCGCGCCATGCGGTCCATTCCGGGGTTCGAATCTGCCAAGATGTTTCGTCCTGGCTATGCCGTCGAGTACGACTACTTCCCTCCCACCCAACTCCAACACAGCTTGGAAACACGGTTGGTCGCTGGCCTATACTTCGCCGGTCAAATCAACGGCACGACAGGTTACGAAGAGGCTGCCTGCCAAGGACTCATGGCGGGCATCAACGCCGCCCGTTCCACGTGGAACAAGGAGCCCATCACGTTCAGCCGAAGCCAGGCGTACATCGGTGTGCTCATCGACGACCTCGTCACCAAAGGCACAGAAGAACCGTATCGTATGTTCACGTCCCGTGCCGAATACCGCATCCTCCTGCGTCAAGACAATGCCGACGAACGCCTCACACCTCTTGCGCACGAATTGGGCTTGGCGAGCGACGAGAGGCTCCAAGCGTTGGAGCACAAACTCAGGGGTGTCCAACAGCTCCGGAAGGGCCTCCAGAAACTCAGTGTGACCCCAGAGGAAGCCTTGCCTGTGCTCGACAATGTGAACTCCTCTCCCTTGAAGCATGCCATGCGCGCTCAAGACATCCTCACGCGCCCTCATGTCACCTTGGAGGCCATGCAAACAGGCATCTCCTCGGTTCAACAGTTGGTTGAACCTCACCCTGATCACGTTCGCGAACAAGTTGAGATTCAAGTCAAATACGAAGGCTACATCGCCAAAGAACAAGACATGGCAGATCGTTTGGGAAAACTGGATCACCTCCTCATTCCAGTGGACCTCGACTTCGAGCGCCTGACTTCGTTGAGCTACGAAGGCCGTCACAAACTCTCTGAGCGACGCCCTCGCACTTTGGGTGAGGCTTCAAGGATTTCTGGTGTCAGCCCGTCAGACTTGAGTGTCTTGATGATTTACCTCGGCCGGTAGCGATTACCTTTGCCGGCGCATGAACATTCAACACATCCTCGCCGACCTCGGCATCCAAGATCACAACCCTGGCGTCATGATTGGCGCAGAAACCTTCGGTTCTGGGGGCTCCATTGACAGCCACTCCCCTGTAGATGGAAAACGCATTGCGTCCGTCAGCACCGCGACCGCTGACGATTATGAGCGCGTCATGACGGCTGCGTCTGAGGCATTTGTCGAGTGGAGAAAATGGACCGCGCCACAGCGTGGTGAAGTGGTCCGCCAATACGGTGACGCCCTTCGGGCCAAAAAAGAAAGCCTCGGCGCCCTTGTGTCCTACGAAATGGGCAAGAGCTACCAAGAAGGGCTGGGCGAGGTCCAAGAGATGATCGACATCTGCGACTTCGCAGTCGGTCAAAGTCGGCAGCTCTACGGACTCACCATGCACTCTGAACGGCCCAACCACAGAATGTATGAGCAATACCACCCGCTCGGCGTGGTTGGCATCATCAGTGCCTTCAACTTCCCGGTGGCCGTCTGGTGCTGGAACACCGCACTGGCATGGATTGCAGGTGACGTTTGCGTTTGGAAGCCTTCAGAAAAAGCACCGCTTTGCTCGATTGCATGTCAACACATTTGGAATGAGGTGGCCAAGGCCAACAACTTGCCCGCAGGATTGAGTTGCGTTGTCAACGGCGATTACACCGTAGGCGAAATGATGACCTCCGACCGTCGCGTGCCCCTCGTGTCTGCCACCGGTTCCATTCGCATGGGCAAAATCGTTGCCCAAGCCGTCGCCGCCCGTCTCGGACGATCCTTGTTGGAACTGGGCGGAAACAACGCCATCATCATCACGCCAGAGGCAGACCTCAAAATGGTCATTCCTGCCACCGTCTTTGGTGCCGTTGGTACGTGCGGTCAACGCTGCACCTCCACACGCCGCCTGATCATCCACAGCAGCATCTACGACAAGGTTCGCGACCAATTGACCCAAGCGTACAAGCAGATTCGCATTGGCGATCCTTTGGATGAACACAACCACGTTGGACCGCTCATCGACACCGATGCCGTTGCCCAATACGAGCGTGCGTTGGAAGCTGTTGTTGAGCAGGGGGGAAGCGTGCTCGTCGAGGGCGGCCGCTTGGAGGGCGCTGGCTACGAAAGTGGTTGCTACGTCAAGCCTGCTATTGCTGAAGTCACCAATGATTTGGACATCGTCCAGCACGAGACGTTCGCTCCAATTCTGTACTTGATGACGTACGACACCTTGGACGAAGCCATTGCAATGCAAAATGGAGTGGTGCAGGGGTTGTCCTCTGCCATCATGACCAACAACGTGCGCGAAGCCGAGGCGTTCCTCTCATGTGCTGGTTCAGATTGCGGCATTGCCAACGTCAACATTGGCACCTCAGGCGCAGAAATTGGCGGAGCCTTCGGTGGCGAAAAAGAAACCGGTGGTGGACGTGAGTCTGGTTCGGATGCTTGGAAAGTGTACATGCGTCGTCAAACCAACACCATCAACTATGGCACCGAGCTTCCGCTCGCCCAGGGAATCAAATTTGACCTCTGACACCAACACGTACCTTTTGGGCATGAACCAAGCCCATCCCAAATGCACAAAGGCAGCACGGAGCTGCCTTTGGTGTGCATGTACATTGGTGTTGCTCTTGTTTGGTTGCTCTGGAGGGGAAAACCGGGTCCCTCACAAGCTCTACGAGGCCACGTTTCAATCCGACCCACCGACCACGGTGCTGGTGGAGTGGCGGCCCAACAGTTGGGTTGTTCGAAACGGCGATGAACGCATTCCCTTGCAAAGGGTGGGAGAGGGGGGGGTGTTTTCCGTCCCGGTGTTTGGTGGGAGTTGGACGGGTGACTGGCACAAAGACCGCTGGCTTGGTGTCTGGACAGATTCACTGCGTCCAGGGGATTACCGGATCCCTGTGACGCTTTCTCCCATCAAAGAATCGTTGTCCACGGAGGGGTTGTCCCAAATCACCCAAACTTGGCGCACGACCGAAGGGTTGTTGATCACCCAAACCAAGGGCGATTCTGTGTGGGCCACCATTTCTACGCCTACTGGGGATTACCGTTACCTCGCTGGCACAAACAAGGATAAACACTTGACTATCAACACGTTTGATGGTTCTCATTTGTTTCGGTTTGACGCCGACATGAGGGGGGATTCCTTGGTGGATGGCACATTCATCTCCGGCACCCATTACGCCACGAACTTCAGTGGGGTGTTGATCCATCGTCCCAAAACATCATGGACAAGTGCAGAACAACCCTCCAATGGGAAGGGGTTGGATTTGGTCGGCGTCACGTCAGATGGCGACACTGTCCGCTGGACCAACGACCTTTTGAGAACATCGGACAAGGCGGGTTTGGTGTTGGACGTCATGGGTACGTGGTGTCCAAACTGCATGGATGAGGCCCGTTTGTTGGCCGAACTCGCCAAAGACCACCCCGACATCCAGTTTGTCAGTTTGGCTTTTGAGCGCAGCACCGACGAGAACATCCTTCCTCGGTTGAAACAGTTCCAACACGAATTGAACCTTGGTTGGGATGTGCTTTTGGGAGGAAAAGCAAATAAACGTGTCGCTGCAGACGTGTTGGGGTTGGTGGACACTGTCCATTCATTTCCAACGACGCTGTTCTGGAAAACCGATGGCGAACCCGTCATTCACACAGGGTTCAATGGCCCAGCAACAGGGGAGGGGTATGACAAGGAGCGGGAGTTCTTCGAAACCCAGCTCAATCGCCTCAGCGGTCGTTCGAAAAATCGTTGACGCGATCAACCACAGGTCGGTTGTCCATGTTGGCCACATGCCACGCGGTATGAAAGACCAGTTTGCCAATCTCAGCCATTTTCGAAAACATGATTTTGTCAGAATCGTCCCCTGGTTTGTGATAATCCTCGTGCACGCCCGTGAAGTAGAAGATCACGGGGATGTTGTTCTTGGCGAAGTTGTAGTGGTCGCTGCGATAGTAGAAACGGTTGGGATCGTCAGGGGCATTGTAGGTGTAATCCAACGCGAGCCCAGTGTAGGTCTCATTGGCAAATTCACTGACTTCATGAAGCTCAGAACTCAACTTGTCTGAACCAATCAAATATACGTAACGAGGATCCCCTTCGTGCGCCTCATCGGTCCGACCAATCATGTCGATGTTCAAGTTGGTCACGGTTTGTTCGAGAGGAAAAATGGGGTGATCTGCGTAATACTCGCTTCCCAAGAGCCCTTTTTCCTCGCCCACCACATTCATGAACAACACACTCCTTCTCGGTCCTTGACCCTGATTGTTCAACGTGGAAAATTGCCGGGCCAATTCCATCACCGTCACTGTTCCTGAACCATCATCGTCTGCGCCGTTGTGCACCTCTCCATCAATGATGCCAACATGGTCGTAGTGGCTTGTGATGACCACAATTTCATCCTTCAACTGAGGGTCCAAACCCTCCATGTAGGCCAACACATTCTCTGCCTTAAATCGCTGACGCATCTGATCGATGGTCATTGACAATGGCTTTCCTACGTTCGTTGCTTTCGTGGGTTTGCCTTTTTGAATCTTTGCCTTGTGGGATTCAACGTTCTCGACCTTGCTTCCCTTCAACCACACGTTGGCCGCGGATTCAGAAATGAACAGCGTCGGCAAGTCAGTACCCACCCCTTCCTTATTTCTGTCAATTGTGGTGGATTTCCTGAGCATCCATCGCTTCATTCGGCTCGATCGCATGTCGAAATCCGAATCCGACATGACCACCACCACAGCTTTTGCACCTTTTGCTTGGGCAATTTCCCGTTTGTCACCCAACGACTTGGCCCATTCCGTGGCTTCCCCATCACTTGACAAGAGCGACAATCCCTCCTCAGATGTAGGTTCACCATCCAAGAACATGACCACACCTCCGCCCTTGTACTTCTTGTAATCATTCCATTCTTTCGCCTGGATGCCGTGACCTACAAATGTCAGTGGTTCGTTGGTCAACGTGGTGACATCCAAACCTGGGTACAACAAAAACCCTTCTGCCAGCACCAAGGACTCTTGTCCAACGTGGATTGTGCCACCTGAAATTTGGGTGTTCGTCAATGGCACCATTTGAAAAAACGAGCCGTCGTTGCAAGGTTCAAAACCGAGGGATGCATAGTATGCCTCGAGATAAGCCGCCGCTTTTTTTTGGCCTGCTTCACCTGTCTCTCGCCCTTCAAACCCATCGCTGGCCAGCACGTCCAAGTGCATGCGCATTTGCCCTGCATCCAATTGCACTTGATCCCATTCCGGTGTCAACGACAATTGTGCAACGACAGGCGCCATCGCCAACAACGCCGCCACCATGGTACACGTGATTTTGCCCACCCGCCGTTCGTGGCGACCACCCTCAAACGAGGCCTCAAAAAAAGCATCCACCATTTCCAACGCAGTTTGCTCTGACACAAATCGAGCGGGGATGCACAAGACATTGGCGTTGTTGTGTTGTCTGCCGAGTGCGGCAATTTCAAAAGTCCACGCAATGGCTGCCCTCACCCCAGCGTGTTTGTTCGCCGTCATCGCAACTCCATTGGCCGATCCACAAATCAATATTCCCAACGTCGCGTTTCCACCTTCAACATCAGCCGCCACTGCGTGCGCATGGTCGGGATAATCGACACTGTTGTCACAATCCGTACCTCTGTTGAGGATGTCATGACCTTTCTCCTTCAAGTGTTCTGAAATTAGGGCTTTCAGAGAAGGGCCCGCGTGGTCACATCCAATGCTGACAATCATGCCACGAAAATACCCACATCCGTCGTTCATGAACCTGTTGGTATCGAAGAAGAACTTGATTTGGAAGTATATCCACGCTGTCCTAAGCCAGTCGTCTTGTTCAATCTCCAAATTTTTGCATCCTGTCTTTCGAACGTGTTATGCCCATGATTTGGGCTGTTTGTGCACATCATCATCCATGGCTTTTTTTTCACTTTGCAGTCTCTACACAACATGTGCAAAACCACAATGATCTCCTTTGACTCAGTGAATTGCATTCCACAAAGACCTCCGAACTTTGTGAATCAAACATGGAGAACCTCATTGTCAAGTCCACCAACACACGAGTTTTCCAAGTCCTCCACAAGCCTACTATGACTGCTTCTTCTTTTTTTAAAAAATTCATTTTCATTGTAGGATGTGGACAACCACTTTTGAGTTGGACACAACCATCTTTGGAAGGATGTGCATGGACGCAGTTTTTTCATGAAGAAGGCACCCTTGCGAGCGAAGGATGTTTGGTGAATGGACTGCCTGTTGGAGTGTGGACCAATTTTGATGTCAAAGGCAATGTGGTCAGTCGAGGGGAGAGAATCAACAATCAACCTCACGGAGTCTGGCAATTTTTCGAGGATGGGATGTTGAAGGAGGAAGCGTCGTTCCAAAATGGCACAAGGGAAGGTGCACAAACAATCTGGCTCCAAGGTGTGATGAAGGATTCTGTGTCATGGGTGAATGGAATGAAAGAAGGGTGGGCCTTTCGTTTTGGGTTAGACGGCCAACTCAACATGAAGACACCATTCAGAAAAGACAAAAGAGAGGGCAAGGCGT
>JAYZBB010000040.1:0-3323 GCA_036339415.1 Bacteroidota bacterium
AAAGAAAGCAGACTGTCGGGTGGATGCGGAAGTGATTCCTCTTCATGAGGTCGCGAAGTTCAGCAAGAACTTCGTTTACTCCGCGACAGCCTCAGCCTTTCCCTCCAACATCGTGTCGTAGAACGCATTGATCTCCGACACAAAGCCTTCACCACCTCCGTATGGAAGGACGGGCTTGTCCAAGGTGGCAAGTGTGGCTTGAGATTGTGGAGTCAGTTCTTCAGAACCAACAATGACGGCGTCGGCGCCGTTCATGCCCAAGCAGTTGAGGTTGTCAAAGGTGGGCTCTGCAATGCTCGAGAGCGCCTCTGCGGGGATGCCATGTGCCTCTGCCTTGGTCGCCATGCCTGCGTTGAGCGTGCCTTCAAAGCCTTCGTCGTAGGCGTGGTAAATGACCTTGGCATTTTCAAAGTAGGGTTCATCGGCGAAGACGTGCTTGAGGTAGAGTGGGACGAGGCTCGTCATCCAGCCGCTGCAGTGAATGATGTCGGGCGCCCAACCAAGCTTGCGAACGGTCTCGAGTACACCTCGAACGAAAAACAAGCTGCGCTCGTCGTTGTCTTCGAAAAAGTTGCCGTCCGCATCTTCCAACACAGCTTTCCGCTTGAAGTAGGTGTCGTTGTCGATGAAATACACCTGAATGCGCGCGGAAGGAATGGAGGCCACCTTGATGATCAGTGGGTGGTCGGTGTCGTTCACATTGAGGTTCATTCCAGACAAACGAATCACTTCGTGGAGTTGGTGACGACGCTCGTTGATTTTGCCAAAACGAGGCATGAACACGCGGATCTCCTTCCCTTTTTCGTGGGTGCCCTGAGGCAACATGCGCGAGACGTGGCTCATGTTGGTTTCAGGAAGATACGGGGTCAAGTGCTGGGAGATGTAGAGGACGCGCGGCTTGCTCATTCTGATTATGTCGTTTGTGAAACTGACATGCAATCTAAGTATTTTTGTGGCAAAATCCAAGCATTTACGCGGGTTTCAGGGGGAAAACAACGGGTTTTATGGTCCTTTTGCATTCTTTGAAGGAGCTGCACGACTGGCAGCGCGAAGTGAATTGGAACACCCAATTGACCGGTTTTGTGCCGACCATGGGTGCCCTTCACGAGGGACATTTGGCCTTGATCCAGAAGGCCGCGAGTCAGAGTGAGTTGGTGGTCGTCTCCGTGTTGGTCAACCCGACCCAATTCAATGACAATGAAGACTTTGAGTCATACCCTCGGACGTTGGACAGCGACGCCAAAAAGGCGGCAGCCGCAGGGGCCGATGCCTTGTTTGCGCCCACAGCAGAGGATCTCTATCAGGGACAGCCGTCGGCACCGCGCGTGGATTGGGGGCCGGTGACAAATGCCTTTGAAGGGGCGCACAGACCTGGGCATTTTGACGGGGTGATCGCTGTGGTGGATTTGTTGTTTGAAGCCGTGAAACCCAGCATGGCGGTGTTCGGGGAAAAGGACCTGCAACAAGTGGTCGTGGTGAAGCGCCTTGCCTCAGAGCGCCATCCTGGCCTGACCGTGGTGGTGGGGGACTTGGTGCGCGACCCCAACGGGCTGGCGCTCAGTTCGAGAAACGCCCGGCTCGGAGAACAAGGTCTGGTCGCAGCGCGGGCGCTCCATGGCGCGTTGCAGGCATTGAAGGACGCTTGCCTCAACGGGATGTCTTTGGAGGACGCCCTGGGCGCGCAAAGGGCGTCGCTTGAGGGCAACCCCGAGGTTGCCCTGGAGTACCTGGAAGTGGTGAACACCATCACCTTTGAGAAGGCCACCGAGGGCGAAGACACACCACGCCACGCCATTGTGGCCGCTTCCGTGAATGGGGTTCGACTCATCGACAACGTGGCGTTGACGACTTGAGGCCAAATGTGTTGGCAACTGGCCAGGATTTCGGAACTTGCCTTCAAATTGATACGTCATGGGTTCTGTCGGTCCTGCTCAAATCCTTCTCATTGCATTGGTTGTCTTGCTGTTGTTTGGCGGGCGAAAGATTCCTGAACTCATGCGGGGCTTGGGCCAGGGCATGAAGGAGTTTAAAGACGCCTCAAGCGGCAAAGAAGACGAGAAAAAAGGGACGGACGAAGACGCGTGATGGCGCGCTTTTTGGCTGGCATTTGGGCGGGTTGGATGTTGCTGGCAGGCGGGGCTTGGGCCCAAGAAGACCTGAAAGACAGCCTGTCAGTGGATCGAGCCATTTCCGACAGTCTGTGGCTGGATTCAGTCACCGTCAACACGACCATCTTAGAATGGGAAGAACTGTGGGCCCAATGGTGCGCCACGACGCATTGCGTCAGTTCTGACACATCGCTTTGGAATGTGTCGGATGCAGGGACAACCCGCATCGGGGACAACTTGGACTCGGCCACCGTGGCCACAGGCCTCGCGGCCATGAACGTGCTGTCCGAACTCGACCTGCGATGGAACCCTGTGGCGCACCGTCGCATTGTGACGTTTGGACGGCAAAGAACGCATCACCTGGGCACCATGTTGGGTCGATCGGCCATGTACTTTCCTTTGTTCGAGGAGGTGTTGTATCGCGAAGGCCTGCCCCTTGAGTTGAAGTACCTCTCAGTGGTGGAAAGCGGCCTCAACCCCGAAGCGCGTTCCCCGGTGGGTGCGCGTGGACTTTGGCAATTCATGTACTACACCGCCAAGGCGGAGGGCCTCCGAATCGACGGATACATCGACGAACGAAAGGACCCGTTGCTCGCCACGGAGGCGGCGTGCAGGCATCTGAAACGGCTGCACGGGATGTATGGGGATTGGTACTTCGCATTGGCGGCATACAACGCAGGTCCGGGAAACGTCAACAAAGCCATCCGCAGGTCGGGCGGCAAGACCAACTATTGGGAGGTTCGTCCATTTCTGCCCAAAGAGACGCGCAATTACGTGCCCAATTTCATCGCGGTTGCCTACTTGATGGAGCACCATGCCGACCACGGCATCTTCCCGCACAAAGTTCTTCCTGGCGCCATGTCCATCGACACGTTGATGGTGGAGGGTCCCCTGAGGTTCGACCAAATGGCGGCAACCACAGCGTTGACCGAAGCGGAAATCGCCGTGCTGAATCCGATGTACCGTTTGGACATCGTGCCGGGTCCTGGGGAGAAGTTTCCCGTGAGATGGCCGGTGTCGGACGTGTCGGAGTTTTTGGCCCAAGAGGAAGCCATGCGCAAGCACAAGCCGGACCTGACCCCTGCCATCAAATACGAACCAGAACCGGTGGTGTACCGCGTCAAGAGCGGAGATGTCTTGGGCACAATCGCGCGCACGCACGGCGTCAAGGTGTCGCAACTCAAAGCGTGGAACGACCTGAACTCATCGGTCATC
>JAYZBB010000041.1:0-8678 GCA_036339415.1 Bacteroidota bacterium
TGGGGCAGCAGAGGACCAATGGGCTCGCCACAAAGCACTTGTCATGGACGTCGGGGCAACCTTCTTGCCGTCGTATTTGCCGCTCGTCAAGGCGAACATGGATCGCCCCTTCACACAGGGAGAACGAGATTGGCAATTGCATCGTCGTGGCCGCTACGTGGAGTTCAATTTGGTCTGGGACCGTGGAACGAGGTTTGGGTTGGTTTCGAACGGGCGCACGGAAAGCATTTTGATGAGCCTTCCGCCGGAAGTCAAATGGACGTATGCGCTGGAGCCAGGCGATGCGGAGCGCGAGACGTTGGGTTGGCTCAAACAAGGCATTGATTGGGCAGGAACGCCCATCAAACCCTGATGCTCACCGCGAGGCGCGTCAGATGCGGTTGTCAATCAAATCGACGCCCGGATGCTTTTCTGCCGGGAAGGTGAACATGCCAGGCACCACCTTCAAGGACGTGGAGAACGACTTCACTGTGTAGGTGACATCGCTGCCTTCTCGGCCCTTCATGACAATTTGAACCACCTCCAAGGCGTTGTCATCCACAAAGAGTTGCAGCGTGTGGTAGGCCTTGTCTGTCCCGGCGTAGAGGTTGATGTGCGCACAATCACGTCCCTCCACTGACGAACGCCCCATCCACTCCCGGCGAAAATCGTCCTCCCAAACGGTGAACAGCTTCGCTGGGTCCATGCCTTCTTCCTTCATGGTCTCCGTGTCGTCGATGTAGCACTCGTTCATCTCGGGTTCAAACGTCCACACCGTCTCGCCGTCGCAATAGATCACGTAATTTCCGAGGTTGAGGTGGAAGCGATCGCCTTCGATTTGGACAACCCCTTCTTGGGACAGCTCAAAATCATTTTTCAAATCCACAAGAGTACTTGTGTACGCGATTTCATACGCTTCGAAGGATTGCGCTTTGTCGCTGAGTCGGTTGAGCAACGCATCGGCGTCCTGTGCAACAAGGGGAGAAGAGAGGAACAAGCCCACAATGAGGGCCAAACAAAAGGACGTCATGTTACGCATGGTGCAAACTTACTCGGTTGGTGTCGAGCTTGACTGCAACAACTGTTCCAAACTTGCTTCGTCAGGCACGAGCACCTTGCGCGCCTTGCTTCCTTCGAACGGTCCAATGATGCCCGCAGTTTCCAATTGGTCGATCAAACGGCCAGCGCGGTTGTAGCCCAGTTTGAGTTTTCTCTGCAACAGCGATGTGGACCCCTGTTGGTGCATCACCAAGACGCGTGCGGCCTCTTCAAACATGGGGTCGCGGTCGTCGGCGTCGAGGCTGCCCGTGTTCTCGCTTGACTCGGCGGGTGGGGGCGGCAACTCGTACGGCGTGGGATATCCTTGCTGGGATCCGATGAATTCACAAATGTCCTCCACCTCAGGCGTGTCCACGAATCCACACTGCAAACGGATGAGGTCGTTGCCCGTGCTCATCAGCAAGTCTCCCCGTCCGATCAATTGGTCTGCACCACCGGCATCGAGGATGGTCCGAGAGTCAATCTTGGAGGTCACTCGGAATGCAACGCGCGCAGGGAAGTTGGCCTTGATGGTGCCAGTGATGATGTTCACAGAAGGTCGCTGTGTGGCAATGATCAGGTGAATGCCAATCGCACGGGCCAATTGAGCCAAACGCGCGATGGGGGTTTCCACTTCCTTGCCCGCAGTCATGATGAGGTCGGCGAATTCGTCCACCACCAACACGATGTATGGCATGTAGTGGTGTCCAAGGCGATGCAGATCCTTGCCGTTGTCCGGATGCTCGGCCTGGCCTGGCATGATTTTCCGCTTTGTGAACTTGGCGTTGTATTCCTTGATGTTCCGGCATTGTGCATGCTTGAGCAGCTCGTAGCGATGGTCCATTTCGACGCAGAGGCTGTTCAGCGTGGACACAACTTTGGACGTGTCGGTGATGATGGCATCCTCGCTGTCCGGCAATTGGGCCAGATAATGGCGGATGATCTTGTTGTAGAGCGTCAGCTCGACCTTCTTGGGGTCGACCAGGACAAACTTCAATTGGGAAGGGTGTCGACGGTAAAGCATGCTCACGAGCATGGCATTCAAGCCCACAGACTTTCCTTGGCCAGTGGCACCGGCCATGAGCAGGTGGGGCATTTTGGCCATGTCAAACACGTATGTTTCGTTGCTGATGGTCTTGCCCAAGGCAATGGGAAGTTCGGCTGTGGAGTTTTGGAACTTCTCACTCGCAATCAAGGTCCTCATGCTCACCACATCGGGGCTGGAATTGGGCACTTCGATGCCGATGGTGCCTTTCCCGGGACTGGGGGCAATGATGCGAATGCCTAAGGCAGCGAGACTCAGGGCGATGTCGTCTTCGAGATTTTTGATTTTGGAAATGCGAATGCCTGGTGCAGGCACAATCTCATACAGCGTCACCGTTGGTCCCACCTCCGCGGTGATTTTGCTCACTTCGATCTTGAAGTTGGCAAGGGTGCGGAGGATGTTCTCTTTGTTCTGTTGGAGTTCATCGTCGGTCACTCGGTGCTTGCCATCTCCATGGTTCTCCAACTTGTCCAAATTGGGCAATTGAAACCTGCCGAGCTCCAGCGTGGGGTCGTAGTCTCCAAATTCCTCTGTGAGGTCCTGGAGCTGCTCAAAACTCATGCTTTCCTCTTCCGTCGTTTCCTTCACTTCAAATTCGACATCGTTCTCCGATGCGCCGGTGTCGGTCGCCGAAAGAGCCTCCGTGTTGGCCTCTGTGGTCTCTGCCTCTTCGGTGTTGCCCTCGTCGTCGCTTGCCACGTCGATCCCATCCTCGTCCGTCATGCTTGGACCTACGGTGCCGTCGTCGAGCCCCGAGGTCACTTCGAAAGGCACATCTTCGGTTTCGGTTTCAGGCACCGCCGAGACCTCATCTTCGATCGGGTTGTCATCGCGGTTGCTGTCAGAGGAACTGGAGGAGCCGACTTCGGCAGTGGGATTGTTGTCCTCGGAGGCCAAAAGCACGTTTTGGATGGCTTGTTCCCTTGCTTCCTCCTCAGACGCAGCCGCGTCTGCATTGCGCTCAGTGGCCCGTTGCATCGCAGCTTCATCTTCAGCATCTTCGGCCGCCATGGCTTCTTTCGACGAAGGCTGCAAAGAACCCACGAGTTGGGCGATGCGTTTCCAAAGCACAGGCGTGTTGTAGGCCATCAGCATGGCCCCACCAAAGGCCGCAACAAAGGCCGCCCCTGGAAATCCAATGTTGTGAATGAGGGTTCCAACGGCCCACAAGCCGGCAGCGCCGATGATGTGGTCGTCGAGGAAACTTGTTCCTGGATCGCCTTTTGCTTGGACGGTGTTGGTGAGGTAACCAACGGCGTACGGCACGTACATCGCCAGAATGGCCGTCAGACGCAGGGTTCGTCCAAGTGGAAGGAAAGGGCGGTCGGTCAACCACCGGAGTCCAAGCAGCCCAAGCAGGAAAGGCAGCCCCAAGGCTCCGATGCCCAAACCTTGGCGGGCGAGGAAGTATCCCACGTGTGCGCCAACGCTGCCGAGAAGGTTGTGGTACGCCTCACGCGGTCCACCCGCAGCCGCGTTTTGGATGATGCGGACGTCCAAATTTCCTGTGACAATGGAGGAGAGGATGCCCAAAGCGAGGATGAGAGACACACCGAGCGCGAACAGCCCTGCCACGGACCGAGTGCGCTCGTCTTCCCAAGTTTCCTTTGCTTGGTTAAAAATGGAGAGCTGATGCCAGGCAGGTGTCTTTTCCTTGGTCTTGGTGGTGCGTTTTTTGCGCGTGCTTTTGCCGCCCTTGGATTTGGCGGCGGTGTCTTGATCTTTGAGCAGGATGTTCTTCGCCATGGATTCTACGAATCTAAACGCCCTTCACGCGCGCGAATTGTGAGGCCCAAATGCTTCTTCACGCGAGGGTGTGCAAA
This sequence comes from Bacteroidota bacterium, assembly GCA_036339415.1. Lineage (GTDB taxonomy): Bacteria > Bacteroidota > Bacteroidia > Flavobacteriales_D > Sanyastnellaceae > UBA11663. The sequence continues at coordinate 3,886 of JAYZBB010000041.1, forward strand.
AGGGCGTTGCGCCAAACGATGGAATTCGTTATCTTTGCCCTCCCAATTCTTGAAACCATGGCGAAGAAAGGCAACCGCATTCAGGTGATTTTGGAATGCACAGAGCACAAAGACTCTGGCATGCCGGGCACATCACGCTACGTCACCACGAAGAACCGCAAGAACACTCCAGACCGAATGGAGATCAAAAAGTTCAACCCTGTGCTTCGTCGCTATACGTTGCACAAGGAAATCAAGTAATTTGACCTAAACCTCTGATAATTAGAAAGCATGGCTAAGAAGACAGTGGCATCGTTGCAGACCGGAGGAGGTCGTCAGCACACCAAAGTGATCAAGATGGTGCGCTCGGAAAAAACCGGCGCATACACGTTCAAAGAAGAGGTCGTCCACAACGACGATGTGAAGGCTTGGTTCGCAAAGAGCTGAAGCACGAGCACACCTCGAATACGCATTACGGATGGGCTGGTTTCCTCGTGAATCCGGCCCATTTTTTTCGTCAAACCACCCCACAATCCAGCGCTAGATGGGATTTTTCAAGCGGCTTTTTGGCCAAGAGAAAAAGGAATCGCTCGACCAAGGCTTGGCCAAATCCAAGCAGTCGGTCATGGAGCAGATCTCTCGCGTGTTCACGGGCCGTCGTCGGATTGATGAGGATCTGATGGACGATTTGGAGGAGGCGCTGATTTTGTCGGATGTGGGTGTGGACACGACAGAGGCGGTGTTGGCGCGACTCCGCAAGCGCGCCACTTGGGAAGCCTATGTGGACCAGCAAGAGTTGATGACCATGCTCCGCGAGGAGGTGCTAGGGTTGATCACGCGAGATGAAGGCAGCGCCCTTTCCGATTCTTCGGCTTACGAAGTGCCTCGTGGAAACGGCCCCCATGTCATCCTCGTGGTGGGCGTCAATGGCGTGGGCAAAACCACATCCATTGCCAAGCTTGCCAACCGATACAAATCCCAAGGGTTGAAGGTCATGCTGGGTGCAGCTGACACGTTTCGTGCAGCCGCGGTTGATCAGTTGAAGGTGTGGGGTGAACGTATCGGGGTGGAAGTGGTGTCCCAAGGCATGGGGGCAGACCCAGCAGCTGTGGCGTTCGACACCCTTCAAGCCGCGGTAGGGCGAGAAGCTGACCTTGTCATCGTCGACACTGCCGGCCGCCTTCACAACAAGGTGAACCTGATGAATGAACTCGGCAAAATCAAGCGCGTCATGTCCAAGGTGTTGCCTGAAGCCCCGCATGAAGTGTGGCTGGTGCTGGATGGCTCCACAGGTCAAAATGCACTTGAACAGGCCAAACGCTTCACCGAGGTGACCGAAGTCACGGGGCTGGTATTGACCAAGCTCGATGGCACTGCCAAGGGAGGCGTGGTGCTTGCCATCTCGGATCAATTGAAAGTGCCTGTTCGCTTTGTGGGTGTGGGTGAAAAGATGGAGGACTTGCAGGAGTTTCACCCCATGGAATTTGTCGACAGCTTGCTTCCAGAATCCCTTGACGAATGAGAGCACGATCCTACAAGCCGCGCAAAGTGAATGTGGTCACCCTTGGTTGTGCCAAGAACATTTTTGACAGCGAAGTGATGATGGCGCAGTTGCGTGCCAATGATTTTGAGGTTGAGCACGAAGCCAAACAAGACGACAGCGGCATTGTCATCGTCAACACCTGCGGATTCATTGAAGCTGCCAAGCAAGAGAGCATTGACACCATCTTCAGGTTTGCCCAGGCAAAGGCCGAAGGTCAGCTTGAACGCGTGTACGTCACGGGCTGCCTCTCAGAGCGTTACAAGGAAGAGTTGGCCGATGGCATTCCGGAAGTCGACGATTGGTTTGGCACCCGTGACCTCCCGCGGCTTCTCAAAACACTGCGTGCGGACTACAAGAAAGAACTTGTCGGCGAGCGGTTGCTGACGACCCCTGCCCATTACGCCTATTTGAAAATCGCCGAAGGATGCGATCGTCCCTGTGCCTTTTGTGCCATCCCACTGATGCGCGGCAAGCATCGCTCCACGCCCATGGAAGACCTCGTGGCACAGGCTCAAGGGCTTGCCAAGCAGGGCGTGTCTGAAATCATCCTCATCGCCCAGGACCTGACCTACTACGGCTTGGACCTTTACCGAGAGCGCAAGCTGGCGGAATTGGTTCGACGTCTGAGCGACGTCGAGGGCATCGAGTGGATTCGACTGCACTACGCCTTCCCCAGCGGCTTCCCCATGAACGTACTCGACGTGATGGCGGAGCGCAGCAACGTGTGCAACTACCTGGACATGCCTTTGCAACACGGCACGGACGCCATGCTCAAGGCCATGCGAAGGGGCATCACGGAAGCCAAGACGGATGCACTCATCGACGCCATTCGCCAGCGCGTGCCTGACATTGCCATCAGGACCACCCTTATCTGCGGGTTCCCTGGTGAGACCGAGGCGCACTTTGAGCATTTGCAGGGCTGGGTGGAGCGGATGAGATTCGACCGTTTGGGTTGTTTCACCTACAGCCACGAAGAAAACACGCATGCATACACCATGACGGACGATGTGCCAGAAGAGGTGAAGCGCGCAAGGGTGGAGAAGATCATGGACATCCAAGCAGGCATCAGCGAGGAGTTGAATGTGGCTCGCATTGGCAGCGTCGAGCGTGTGTTGATCGACAGGCATGAGGACGGATTGTGGGTGGGCCGGACGCAATTCGACAGTCCTGACGTGGACAACGAAGTCCGCATTGCTCACGACGGACACCTTCGGGTGGGAGATTTTGTGAAAGCCCAAATCACAGGAGCGTCTTCCTTTGATCTTGACGCCAAACTCATCGACTGATCCAAATTCCGATGTCTGCCGCTGTCACGTACCCCGTCATGGAACGTTTCCCCACTTTGCAAGGGGAAGGTGCATGGACTGGACATGCGTCTTGGTTCATTCGCTTGGGGGGCTGTGATGTGGGCTGTGCTTGGTGCGATGTCAAGGAAAGCTGGCCCACGGATGTCCATCCTACAGTGGATGTGAACACCTTGGTTCAGGAAGCCGCGGACTCGGGTTTGCCGCGGGTCGTGGTGACGGGTGGAGAGCCAGCGATGCACAATCTCGATGCTTTGACGACAGCGCTGAGAGAAGCCGGACTCGCCACACATCTAGAAACGAGTGGAGCTCATCCGGTCAGTGGCCACTGGGATTGGGTGACGTTGAGCCCAAAGAAATTCAAACCGTGCCGCGAAGAGTGGTACAACGTGGCCGACGAGTTGAAAATTGTCGTGGTCAACGCCCATGACTTGACATGGGCCGAGGAACATGCGGCCAAGCTGCCGCGGGGCACGGCTCAGTTTCTACAGCCTGAATGGGATCGAAGGGAGGAGGTGATGACGCGCGTGCTTGCACGCATTCAGGAAGCACCGCAATGGCGCTTGTCCTTGCAGACACACAAGTTCATTGGCCTTCCTTGAAGGAAATTTTCACCTTCGCCGTGCTTGGCCGTGCTTGGCAGCACAACACCAACCCTTCGGCGCGTTCTTGGCGGGTCAACGCAAAGTCTTGATTTACGGACACCTTGCCTTCGAGAACGACACATCGACAAGAGCCACAAACGCCGCCACGGCAGGACTGAGGTGCATCCAAACCACGATTCGAAATGGCTTGCATCAAAGATTCCTCGTTGGGGTGGTACGTGAAATGTACCGCCTTGCCGTTGTAATCAGCAGACACTTCCACCTCTGGCAGCAAGGGATGATCGAGATGTGGTGGATGATGAAAATCCTCGTATCGAATGTCCTTCGAATCGATGCCCGCCAAATCCAGTCCCCGCAGAACGTTTGTTTTCATCTGGGCAGGCCCCGACACCAAAAATTTCTTGGGAAGTGAGGTGTGTACACTGTCGCTGAGCAACATGGCTTTGCTTGCGGTGATTCTGCCGTTGTGCAAATCGTCCTCCAAGCTCCCATCGCTGAGGATGTGTGTGACGTTGACCCTTGGGTGTCTTGCCCATTCTTCCAGCTCATCCCGGAGCAAAATGTCATTCAGACTTGAATTGCCGTAAAACAGAGAAACTTCATGTATGTTGGAACTTTCCAAAACGTGCTGCAACACGCTGTAAAGTGGGGTGATGCCAGCTCCCGCTGCGAACAACACAAAGTGGTTGGGTGATTCGTCCCATGCGGGTGGAAAGAGGCGTCCTTGTGGAGGATAGGCCATCAGGGCGAATCCCTCTTTGAATTCGCGGTTGATGTAGGCACTGCCACGTGCACCGCCGGTTTCTTTGACAATGACTTGCGGAAGGACATCGTCAGGCGCTTGGACCAAACTGTAAGACCGGTTCAGCACAGTGTCTCCACAGGGCAGGCAAAACGTCATGTAGCCACCTGGGATATTGTTCCAAAGATGCGCATGCTCCCCTGGGTCGAGCGTCAAACGCACGGTTTTGGGGCTCAAGCGCTCAATGCGTTTGATGGTGATGACGTTGGGTGTACCCATGGCTGAACTAACCATGGAACAAATCTTCGTGAAGAGGGTTCACACCGCGGTCGCCGGTGACATCAGGGTGCGCATCAAGGGCCGTAAGTGGGGCCTGAATCAGGGCGAATTGCCCAAGTCAAAACGCGTCCAATCAGGGGCTTCGATGCGGTAACGCTCCATAAACGATTGCTTGCTCATCAGCACGACATCGCTGGGAGGTTGGAAGGCATCCTCAAGCGAGGAACCGGGCGCGAACATCGATGTTTCCAACGGTTGGAAAGCCACGCTGCGAACGTGATAAACACAGCCTTCACCGCATGGGATGTCACTTTCTCCGAGGACACTGGACGGGTATGGAG
>JAYZBB010000042.1:0-9133 GCA_036339415.1 Bacteroidota bacterium
CGCGTAGGCCGCGATGTGCATCGCCGTGGGGTACGTGTCGTTGGAGCTTTGGCTCTTGTTCACGTCGTCGTTGGGATGCACTGGACGGTCGCCTTGACCGAGGGTGCCTCCGGCAAGGACATGGGCGCGGTTGGCCACCACTTCGTTGACGTTCATGTTGCTCTGCGTGCCCGACCCCGTTTGCCAAACGACCAACGGAAACTGATCGTCCAGTTTGCCTTCGAGGATTTCGTCACACGCGGAGACGATGAGGTCCTTTTTGGAGGCGTCCATGGCTCCGAGCTCGCAGTTGGTCAAGGCCGCTGCCCGCTTCAGGTGAGCAAACGCCCGAACGATTTCCATGGGCATCGAACCCGACGGTCCGATTTTGAAATTGTTGCGCGAACGCTCGGTTTGGGCTCCCCAATATTTGTCGGCTGGGACCTGAACTTCACCGAGGGTGTCTTTTTCAATGCGAGTGGACATGATGTCGTGTGTTTCAATGTAGATGTGGGCCTGCAGGCGTCAGTCTTCCGTCGAGACGTCGGCGCCAGATCCAGCGCCCATCAAAAACGCCTTGAGGAATCCATCGATTTCGCCGTTCATCACGGCGTCGACGTTAGACGTTTCGTGGCCAGTTCGAACGTCCTTCACCATCTTGTACGGTTGCATGACGTAGGAACGGATTTGTGAGCCCCACTCAATTTTCTTTTTGCCGGCCTCGATTTCAGCCCGCGCCTCGTTGCGTTTGGCGATCTCCATCTCGTAGAGCTGCGACTTCAAGAGTTGCATTGCCTTTTCCTTGTTGCCCAGCTGTGAGCGCGTCTCCGTGTTGTCGATGATGATGCCGGTCGGGGCGTGGCGAAGGCGAACGCCCGTCTCGACTTTGTTGACGTTCTGGCCACCTGCCCCGCCTGAACGGAACGTTTCCCAGGAAATGTCGGCAGGATTGACGTGGATTTCAATGGTGTCGTCCACCAAGGGATACACGTACACACTCACGAAGCTTGTGTGGCGACGCGCGTTGCTGTCGAACGGGCTGATGCGCACCAAACGGTGCACGCCATTTTCCCCTTTGAGCATGCCAAACGCAAAATCCCCATCAAACTCCATGGTGACCTGCTTGATGCCCGCAACTTCCCCGTCTTGAAGATCAAGCTCCTTGACCTTGAATCCGTTTTTGTCGCCGTACATGCGATACATCCGCATGAGCATGGACGCCCAGTCGCAGCTCTCGGTCCCACCGGCGCCCGACGTGATTTGCATCACCGCATTCAACCCATCCTCTTCGGCACTGAGCATGTTTTTGAATTCAAGCTCCTCAACGGCAGTGGTCGCCGACTGAAATGCCTTGTCCACCTCCGACTCCTCTTCTTCTCCCGCCTTCATGAACTCGTACAGGACAGACAAGTCGTCCACCGCAGAAGCACAATCGTCATAGGCCTGGACCCAACTTTTCTTCGTCCGCATGCGCTTCATGACTTTCTCCGCCTCCTTGGGGTCATTCCAAAACTCAGGATCCTGGGTCAGCTTTTCATCCTCCGCAATCTCCATGCGCTTTTGCTCTACCCCGAGGTAGCCTTTCAATTCCTCCACGCGCTTGCTTAGGGCGTTGATTTGGTCGACCGTCAACATGAGACAAAAGTAGGCTGCCCGAGGCCTCCTCCGAAGCCAAGCTTCACGATTCCACAGCCTCGCCGCCCAGCTCAGATTCTACGCGGTCCAAAACCGACCAAACCATGTGTTGTGGAAACCCACGCTGCATCAACCAACGGACAAGTCGATCTCGGTGGTCTTGCAACTCCGATTGACGGCGGCGCAGAAGAAGCTCAGCCTTGTCCTGCCAGGCGTCATCAAGGATGACCCGAATGGCCTCGTCGGCCGCACGGCCAGAAATACCTCGTGCAATCAACCCAGCCTTCACTTTGAGCGGCCCCCATCCCTTGTGTTCAAAATGGGCGTGGGTGTAAGATTCCGCGCACCTCGTGTCGTCCAAAAACGCCCCCTGTTTCAACGTGGCCATGGTCATTTCCACGATCGCTTCACGTCGCTGTTGCGGCAACCACGGGGCCATCTTGACCATCAGCTCATCGGCTTTGAATCTTGCTTCACGCTCAGAACGGTCCCGAAGCCCGCACCATTTTTGCAGGCGGGCGAGCATCGCTGTTTGGGCTTTCTTCTCCTTCAACTCCGTTTGCACAAGCCGAAGGTGGTGAGAAAACCCGTAATTTGCCGCCTCTAACAACCCCCAACTTCACCGCCATGCGGTCAGAACTTTTGCAACGTATCCAAACCTTGTTGGAAAACGAGGATTTGGAAGCCATCCGAAAGGATGTGCGTGCGGACATCGAATCGTTTCGGTCTTTGATCCAAGAGGACTTTCGAGCCCAGCGAGAAGCGTGGGCTGAACAAGACCACGAGCCGGACGAAAAATTCCAGTTTCAGCCCAGTGCCGAAGAGATCCAATTCAACGAACTCGTGGATGCCTTCAAGGCGCGGGAAAAAGCCTGGCGCCAACGCATCGCCGAAGAACAACGCGCCAACCTCGACGTGAAAACAGGGTTGATCGAGGAGCTACGCAGCGTCATCCAAGAGGAAGAAAACATCGGAGCAGCGTTTGCCCGATTCAATGAGGTTCGTGAAAAGTGGGAAGCGACGGGTGACGTCCCTGGCGACCGTTACAAGGAGGTGCACGACGAATACCACCGCCTTCGCGATGAGTTCTTCTACAACATCAACATCTACAAGCAGCTTCAGGAGCACGACCTCCAGAAGAATTTGACCCTGAAAGAAGGACTCATTGCCCAAGCCCAAACGCTTGCGACCATTGAAGACTTGAAAGAACGCGAAGCCCTGGCACGAAGCCTGCAAAAGCAGTGGTTTGACGTGGGGCCCTCACCGAGGGAGACCTTCCAACAACTCGCCGACACCTTCTTTGGCCTCACCCGTGAGACCTTTGACGCAGTCAAAACGTATTACGACGGCATCCGCGCGCAGTTCGAGGTGCACAGAGGAGAAAAAGAAGCATTGATTTCCTCACTTCAGGCCCTCCTGACCGAGGACATCAACGATCACAAAGGATGGCAAGCAGCCACGACCAAAGTCGTGGAGTTGCAAGCCACTTGGAAAGCCACGGGGTTCGCAGGCAAAGAGCACAACGAAGCGTTGTGGAGCCAGTTCAGGGAAGCCGCCGATGTGTTTTTTGAGCGGAAACAGGTCTTCTACGACCGCGTGAAAGCGGCGAGCAAAGTGGCCAAAGAGAAAAAGCTCCGCATCATTGAACAAGCGGAGGGCATCCAACACAGCACGGACTGGAAGGCGACCACCGATGCGTTGATCGGTCTGCAGAAAGAATGGAAGGCTGCAGGGCCGTGTGCCCCGGGTGACGAGCACAAGCTTTGGAAAAAGTTCCGCAGTGCGCAGGACGTGTTCTTCACCGCGAAGAAGGCCCAATTCGCAGACCGAAACAAAGAAGAAAAAGCGAATCTCGCACTCAAAATGGCCTTGCTCGAAAAGATTGAAGGGTTTGCCATCACCGACAACCGCAACGCCGACCTTGAAACGTTGAAGGCATTTTCGACCGAGTGGCGCGAAATCGGATTCATCCCGCGCAAGAACCTTGACTCGGTCATGAACCGATTCCGCCAGGCGATGGACAAGCACTACGACGCCCTTTCTGCAGCGCGTTCGGAACGCAGCGTGCAGACGTACACCAAACGCGTCGAGAAACTCGCCTCAGGAGACAACCGCGACCTTCGTCGAGAACAAAACATCCTCCGGGACAAAATTTCCCGCTTGCAACAGCGCATCACTTCCACGGAAGAGAACATGGAGCGTTTCACGGGAAAAGGTGCCGAGTCCATTCGGGAACAAGCCGAGAAAACCTTGAAGAACTACCGTCGCGAAATCGACGAAATCAAGGCCAAACTCAAGATGCTGCGCGAGGCGACCAACGCAGGAAGCTAAGTCGTGTCACTCGGAGGTGTGTCGTTCGAGGCGCACGCTGGTCCATCCTTTGTCTTGGAGCCAAGACAGGTATTGCGGCAAGACCGCGCGCAGCGCGTCTTCGCATTTGAGGCTGTCGTGAAACACGACAATGCTGCCAGGCCGCGTATGGCGTTTCAACCTTGTCAGGACCCGGCAGATGCCACGGTCGCCTCGCGCAGCAAAATCCCCGCTCAACACGTCCCACATCACGACTTGGGCATGGGCACGAAGCCCCTTGGCCTGGGCCCGCGTCAGCTTCCCGTAAGGGGGACGGAAGAGGCCATCTGTGGAGCCTGCGGCCTCCAATGAAGCCTGCGCCGTGTCCACGTAGTCAGCGGTGCCCGTTCGCCACCCTTGCTCGTGGTTCATCGTGTGACCGCCGATTGCGTGGCCAGCATCTCGCATGCGACGAAGAAGTGGAGCGTGAGTTTGGGCGTGGCCTCCAATGACAAAAAACGTGGCCGTCATTCCGTGTTTGTCCAAACAATCCAACACCCAAGGGGTGATGACAGGATGCGGCCCGTCGTCAAACGTCAAGTGCACCGATTTTGATGCTCTCGTGGCCCACAACGTGCCAGGCCAAAGGATGCGCAACATCGGGTGTGTCCAACGTGGCCAATGCACTGGCCAAACCACTCCTGAATTCGAGGCATTCATCAGGCACGAAGGTCGACTTCGTGAAGTTAACTTTGCCGCATGGACTACGATTTTCGGGCAATTGAGGCCAAATGGCAAAAAACGTGGAAGGAGACCGATGCCTACAAGGTGACGGAAGACCTGAGTCGTCCAAAATTCTACGTGCTCGACATGTTTCCATACCCTTCTGGCGCGGGCCTGCACGTGGGACATCCCCTGGGGTACATTGCCTCTGACGTGTTCGCCAGGTACAAGCGACACAAAGGGTACAACGTCCTTCACCCGATGGGGTACGACAGCTTTGGTCTCCCAGCAGAGCAGTATGCCATTCAAACTGGGCAACATCCCGCAGTCACCACAGAACAGAACATCAACCGTTACCGGGAACAATTGGAGCAGCTCGGGTTCTGCTACGATTGGTCTCGCGAGGTGCGCACGAGCGATCCGTCCTATTACCGATGGACGCAGTGGATTTTTGGGGAGTTGTTCGAAAGCTGGTACGACGTCGACGCCCAAAAGGCCCGTCCCATCGAAACGTTGATTGCTGCGTTCGCCGAAAACGGCAACTTCAATGTCAATGCAGCGTGTGAGGAGGACTGGTGGACACAGTTGTCATTTCCCCATTTTGGGGCGCACTTCGATGGAACGTTCACCGCAACGGACTGGCAGAGCATGAGCGAAGCCCAACGCGCCGAGGTGCTGATGTGCTTCCGCATCGCCTATTTGGCCGACAGTGAGGTCAACTGGTGTCCTGCACTCGGCACGGTCCTCGCCAACGACGAAGTCAAAGACGGCCTGAGCGAACGCGGCGGTCACCCCGTGGTGAAGAAAACCATGCGCCAGTGGATGATGCGCATCACAGCGTATGCGGATCGACTCTTGAACAGCCTCAACCACCTCGAATGGCCGGACAGCGTCAAGGAGGCACAGCGTCATTGGATTGGGCGTTCCCAAGGAGCGATCGTCCGTTTCGCATTGGCCAACGACAAAGGCCAACCTGACGATGCTGGGGCCGAGGTCGAAGTCTTCACCACCCGCCCAGACACCCTTCGTGGGGTCGCTTTCATGGTGCTTGCTCCCGAACACAAACTCGTCGATCAACTCACGTCCGCGTCCCAACACGCCGAAGTTCAAGCGTACATCGAAGCGGCTGGCATGAAATCTGAGCGCGACCGTCAAGGCGACAAAACCATTTCTGGCGTCTTCACCGGCGGACATGTGGTGCATCCTGTCACGGGGGATTTGGTCCCTGTTTGGATTGCCGACTACGTACTTGCAGGCTACGGAACAGGTGCCATCATGGCCGTCCCAGCAGGAGACGAACGAGACTGGAAATTCGCCAAGCACTTCGCGCTTCCCATTCCTGCCATTTTTGAAGGGGTGGACACCGATGAAACCGTGTGCACCGACAAAGGAGCGACGCTCTGCAACAGTGGCGATTGGAATGGGATGCGCGCCGTGGATGCCATTCCCGTTGCCCTCAATTGGGTGGAAGAACAAGGCATTGGTCTGCGCAAGGTCAATCACCGGATCCGAGATGCCGTGTTCAGCCGGCAGCGCTATTGGGGAGAACCCTTCCCCATCGCCTATGAACAGGGCATTGCCAAGCGCATCACAAACGCCACTGTCACCCTTCCCAAGGTGGACGCATACTTGCCCACCGAAGATGGAGATCCACCGCTGGCTCGAGCCGCTCGTGAGGATTGGCCTGTCTTCCAGGGCGATGCCATGGAGACCAACACCATGCCTGGATGGGCTGGCAGCAGCTGGTACTTCCTGCGCTACATGGACCCCCACAACGATGCGACCTTCTGCGATCGAGCCAAAAGCGACTACTGGGGACAAGTGGACTTGTACGTCGGAGGTGCAGAACACACAACGGGGCATCTGTTGTACTCCAGATTTTGGACCAAATTCCTCTACGACCGAGGGCACATTGGCTTCGATGAGCCTTTCAAGTTCATGATCAACCAGGGCATGATTCTGGGCCGTTCGAGCTTTGTATATCGCATCCAAGGCACCAACACGTTTGTTTCTGCAAATCAGCGCAAGGCGCATCGCACACAGCGCCTTCACGTGGACATCAACTTGGTTGAAGGAGACACCCTCGATTTGGAGGGCTTCAAATCATGGCGACCGGAGTTCGCCGATGCCGAATTCATCTTAGACGAGGACGGCACGTACACCTGTGGCCATGAGGTGGAAAAAATGTCCAAATCCAAGTACAACGTCCAAACCCCCGACGACCTTGTCGAACGATACGGCGCAGACACGTTGCGGTGCTACGAAATGTTCTTGGGGCCTTTGACCCAACACAAGCCGTGGGACACCCAGGGCATCAGCGGCGTCCACAACTTTTTGCGCAAAACGCAACGGCTGTATCGCGCGGCTTTGGAAACCGGGATGGCTGAAACTTCCAGCGATGCGGCCCTGCGCATCGTCCACAAGGCCATTTCCAAAGTCACCGACGACTTGGACCGTCACGCCTTCAACACCGTGGTCAGCGCAATGATGATTGCAATCAACGATCTGTCTGCCGTCAAGGAACCACTGGGTACCGATATTTTGCAGCCATTGGCCACACTTCTGAGTCCGTATGCTCCGCATTTGGCGGAAGAGCTGTGGGGTCTTGCGGGCGGCTCGGGTTCTGTGTTGGATGCAACATGGCCAGAAGCCAACGCGGACTTTCTCGTTGAAGACCAAATCACGTACCCCATTTCCTTCAATGGCAAGGTGCGTTTCCAAATGCCTTTGGCAGCTGACATGTCTCCTGCCGACGTAGAGCACTTGGTTCGTGAGGACAAACGCACGCTTGCCCAACTCGAGGGCAAATCCATTCGAAAGGTGATTGTGGTGCCTGGACGCATCGTGAATGTCGTGGCCTGAGCCCACACTTGGGCGATAAGATGTCCTGATAATTTTTTCTTTCTGGCTCGTGAGAAGGTTGAACTGTTCTTTCAACCCCTCTCGATCGCCTTGCCAACACCGACATTATACACTCCCCGATTGAGTGTAGACGGACACCAATATTCTTACGTCTAATGTATATTTTTTGTCGATTAAATAGGATTATGGTTAGTTATTGACAACTATTTGTCATAAATTAGTGCCTGAGTGCGTCAAAGCCTCACCTAACAACCAACATCCGATGGACACAACATCGACCCTTGAACACAGGCAGACGCTGCCAAACACGTTCCACTCGCGCCTCAGCGCTGGCAGTGGATTTCCGCATGCAAACGATTCTACATCTTCCCTTTTCAAATCCACTTGTCTCATGAAACACCTCGTCACCTTGATGCTGGTCTTTTGTTGCAGCTTCGGAATGGGCATCGCCCAACTCCACCCGATGTCTTCTGTCGGCTATGCCACAGAGGCACCTACGGGCTACTGCTTGTCCGTTGAGGAATACTATGTTCATCCAGAAGATGCTGGAATTCTTGCCGGATTCACAACCTACCGTGTTTACTTGAACTGCGTGAACGAAACAGACTTCTTGTCCGCGTGCAGTGGAGACATGGACAACCCTTTGATTCTTAATTCGTCAAGTGGAAATTGGTACAACCATGGCTTGAATTCAGGTTGGGATGCCAACAACGTGAATCCAGAGCTTTTTGGAGTTTTCCCAGAGTTGGAATACGACAGCTATTTGACCATTGGACGGGACGGCCCCGGCAATGTGCCGGAGTTGAATACCATTTGGGGCTCCATCAATCCAACCTCAGAATTTAGGCCAGAGCTTGGAAGCGGTATCACTGAACCCTCATTCGGTTCAAATTTCACCGTGGACGATTCAACAGGTGGTTTGTGGTACACACTGTTCCCTGACAGCGGCCTCGCTGAAATCGACATCAATGCTGCCTTCGCTGGAGAAGATCTCAAGATTTTGGTGATGCAAATCACAACAGAAGGCTCTTTGTCCGGTCAAATTTATTTGCAGGTATTCCAAGAAGGAAACCAAGATCCCGAGTTTGAGTTCCGAGATCTCTTTGTCATTGATTCATGCCCTGGGGCAGGCTGCACAGATGAAACAGCTTGCAACTATGACGCCGACGCAACAGAAGACGACGGCAGTTGCGAAATCCTTGATGAATGCAACGTCTGTGGAGGCGATGGCATTGCAGAGGGAGCGTGCGATTGCGACGGCAACCAGCTCGACGCCTTGGGCGTGTGTGGTGGCGACTGCGCAGATGACGCCGATGCGGATGGCATCTGCGACGACGTAGACGACTGCATCGGAGAGCTCGATGCTTGCGGCATTTGCAACGGTCCTGGTGCCATCTACGATTGTGGATGTTCTGACATCCCAGAAGGAGACTGCGACTGTGACGGAAACCAGCTCGACGCCTTGGGCGTGTGTGGTGGTGACTGCGATGCTGACGCCGATGCCGACGGCATCTGTGACAACGTAGACGACTGCGTTGGCGAGCTCGATGCTTGCGGCATTTGCAACGGACCGGGCGCGATTTACGAATGCGGATGTTCTGACATCACAGAAGGGGACTGCGACTGCGACGGAAACCAACTCGAC
>JAYZBB010000043.1:0-8332 GCA_036339415.1 Bacteroidota bacterium
GCCCCCCATCACCACTTGGTGAATGGGGCTGATGGTCATGTAGGCATTGGCGCCGATGAGGTTGAACAAGAAGCCCATCACGAGGCCGCCCGCGAGGAACGACGAGATGATGCGCCAGCTGCCGATGCCGGTCCAAATGAGAATCGCCGCACCAAGGAGGCACGCAAGGGCAGATGTCTCACCCACAGAGCCGGGAATCAAACCGAGGAAGCAATTGCTCAACGAAAACATCCCTCCTTCTGCGAACATGGACATGGTCGCAGCGCTGGCCTCAGAGGCCGCCGTGCCAACCGTTCCAGCGAGATGGCCCAAGGCCGTCGCTCCGGTGTAGCCATCGACGAGCATACCTCCAGCCTTGCTGGTGGCCACATCGTGGATCCAAATCTCACCGCTCAATTGCTTGGGGTAGGCAAAGAACAAGAACGCCCGTGCCGTGAGGGCCACATTCAAGATGTTCATGCCCGTGCCACCGAAGACTTCCTTGGCCACCACGACCGCGAAGGCCACGGCCAAGGCCACCATCCAAAGCGGCACGTCGACTGGCATGATGAGTGGAATCAACATGCCGGACACGAGGTACCCCTCGTTGATGCTGTGTCCGCGCATGCCCGCAAACAAGAACTCGATCCCGAGGCCAACGCCGTAGCTGACAACAATCAGCGGAAGGACTTTCCACGCCCCCACCATCACATTGGCGATGAGGTCAGATGATGTCCCCAAACTCAAGTGGTATTGGTGTCCGATGTTCCACATGCCAAACAAAAGGCAGGGAACCATGGCCACAATGACCAAAAACATGGTGCGCTTGAGGTCGATGCCATCCCGGATGTGTGCGCCGCTGTGAGTCACGTGTCCCGGTGTGAAGGCAAACGTTTCCAGCGAGTCGAACACCACCCAGAAGCGCGACAGCTTGCCGCCTTCTTCAAAGTGAGGCTTGACCGATTGAAGGAGATTGTGAATGGCTTTCATCGTGATCTGATTCTTGCGTTGTGTTCCGATTGGATCAACCGAGTTCCACTTTCAAAGCGTCCAACCCGTCGCGCACGATGGATTGAACAGGAATTTTCGAGGTGCACACAAACTCGCACAGCGCGAAGTCCTCGGGTGCCACTTCGTAGATGCCGAGCTTCTCCATCGCATCGATGTCGTTCACCATGATGCTTTTGATCAGATGCACGGGGTAGATGTCAAAGGGGAACACCGCTTCGTATTGGCCGCTGACCACAAAGGCACGGTCTTCGCCGTTTTGGTTGGTGTCCAACGTGTACTGTTTCTTCTTAGGCATGAGCCACGTGGGGTATGCACGGCTCATGGAGAATTTGTTCAGGCCTGGGCTGAGCCAACCTTCCGTCAACAAGAATTTGGGGTCGTGTCCTTCTGGCAACGCCACCACCTGCGTGGCAAATGCACCGAGGTGGCCCTCTGCGCCTGCGTTCGTTCCCGTCAACACGCTGCCGCTGATGACGCGGGCACCGTCTTTGGCCGAAACGCCAATGTCGCTCAAGGACGCACCTGCGAGGGTGCGAATGTGACGTGGGTCGTTCATCTCTGATCCACCCAGGGCCACGACGCGCGTCGCGCTGTGCTTGCCAGTGCGGAGGAAGGTCCCAAGATTGATCACATCCTGAAGCCCCATGGTCCACAACACCTCTCCTTTGTTGATTGGCGCGGTATGGTGGATCTGCACACCGACGTTGCCGGCGGGGTGAGGGCCTGCGAAACCTGTGAGGGTGCACCCCGTCAGCGCACCAAGGGTGTTGTCGCCTGAACGGGTGCCTACATGCACGCCACCCGCACCTGCCAACACGCCAAGCGCGTCAATGCCGCGCTGCAAATCCTCCATGCGTCCCTCGACGACCACACCGGTGTCCGCGGCCAGTGGAGCCGAGTCGAACCCACTGACGTAAATGGCGCGCGGCGTGTCCGCAGGATTGGCCAACACGTCAAAAGGGCGCTGACGCAACGCAGCGAAGGCCCCTCCAGCGGCCATGTGGGCCACGAGGGCATCGCGGTCACCACCGTTCCATGGACCAAAATCCTTTGACGTGCCTGCACCGTCGGATTCGACCGTTACGGCCAAAATGCGACGCTTCGCGCCACGCACCACTTCTTTCACCGTGCCCGACACCGGACTGGCGAACATGACTGAAGTGTACGTTTTGTCGTAGAACAAGGCGTCGCCTGCCTGCACCTGAGCTCCTTCTTTGACTGCCAGTTTGGGCGTCAAACCTGGAAAGTCGGTGGGCTGAATCGCGACCACCTTGGGTTGTGGTGCGTCACCACATTGAAGGGAGGGCTCACCCGTCAGTCGAATGTCGACCCCCTTCTTGATTCGCAAAGTGTTGGACATGTCCAAAGGTTTTCGGGGCGCAAAGGTAGCCCCCACAACACAAAAGAACACTCCAAGTCGATGCCAGATTTGTCCACGGTCGCAAAGGGAAATCGTGAAAGGATTTCCGACGAACTTTGGGGCATGACTTTGTCGAGAGGAATTTTGGTGTACCTGGCTGGAATGCTGTTGCCCCAGTGCGCTGGTGCCCAAAACACCCTGTCACCGCCCCTTCCTCCGGACCTTGACAACTTGAAAACGGTCCTGCTGCATCCCGCAGGTGCGCCTCTGGCCCCGCCAGTGGTGCCGTTGAACCAGGAAGAAGGCTCCGGCACACTGGAGTTGCGGTTTGACGATTTGTCTGGTGACCATGTCCCATGGGAAGTACGGGTGGTGCATTGCGACCGCCATTGGCAGCGGTCAGACCTTCACCCGAGCGAATACATCCAGGGGTTTCACAGCACCCCCATGGAAGACGAAGAAGCCAGCTTTGGCACCAAGGTAGATTACACACACCACCAGCTGTTGCTGCCCAATGATGACCTCATTTGGACACTCAGCGGGAATTATCTGCTCGAGGTTTTTGATCCATACGAGCCTGACATCCCCGCCATCGTGCGTCGATTCGTCGTGTACGAAGACCTTTGCCGTGTGCAGACCCAAACCGGCGAGCCAAGCGATCTCGCACTGAGCCGCACCCACCAAGAGGTGCACTTCTCCATTTTTGAGGAGGGCTACAGCTTGTCTGACCCCTACGATCGCTTGTTTGTGAGCGTGATCCCGAATTGGAGATGGGATCGTGCAGTCGGTGGGCTTCAACCGCGCTTCATCAAAGGCGCCGAAATTGATTACCACCGCACCGGTCATGTCTTCGAGGGCGGAAACACACACCGATTTGCAGATCTGAAAGGCCTCGAATTCACCGCCCGAGGGGTGGCTCGATTGGAGGAACGTGCGAACCACTTTTTCTTCTACCTGGATCAAGACGAACGTCGCACCTACGATTATTTCGGAGGTGGTGAAGACATCCATGGCGCCATGGTCACCTACAACGACCGCAACGAGGCGTTCACAGGAAGCGATTACGTCTGGGTGCATTGGCGTTTGGACACCAAACACCCCTTGGTCAATCGTGACATCTATCTGGTTGGAGCGATGTCTCAACACCAATGCAATGAGTCATTCCGAATGGAATACGACGATGCTCAGGGCGTCTACACCCACCGCCACTTGCTCAAACAAGGGTACTACAACTACCACTATGTCGCCCGCGAACGAGGACTGTCCCGTGGCCACCCTGGCGCCTTGTCCGACCTCGAGGGCACGCACTTCCAAACCAACAATTTGTACACGCTCCTGGTGCATTACGACGATTGGGACGGTTACGACCGCGTCATCGGCTTTGCACAATGGGAGTCCAATCCCTGACCCATGAACACTCCTTTGCGCATTTGGATCACAGGCGCTTCGAGCGGCATCGGGCATGCCTGTGCACGCACGCTCGCAAACGCTGGACATCGTGTTTGGGCTTCCGCGAGAAGCCTTGACCCACTTGATGCGCTGGCCAATGAATCGGTCCACTTTCCAGGCGAAATGATCGCCTACCCTGTGGACGTGACGGTGCCAAACGAAGTGTCTGCCTGCGCCAATGCCATGGTTGACGCATGGGGCGGGATAGACGTTGTCATCCCCAATGCAGGCATGGGCCTTTTCAACCCGCTCCACGAAGCTCCTTTGACGGAGTGGCACACCATGGTCGACGTCAACATCAGCGGCGTGTTGTCCACCCTGCATGCCGCTCTCCCCTCCTTGTTGTCGAACCGAGGACATGTCATCAACATCGGATCTCTCGCAGCACGACAAGTCTTTCCCAACAGCGGTGTTTACTGCGCCACCAAGCATGCAGTGTTGGCGATTTCTGAGTCCTTGCGGACGGAGTTTCGAAATGAATTGGCCGTGACCACAATCAATCCCGGCGCGGTCAACACCCCCTTCATCGACCGAACGAACAACGATGAGTTGCGTGCGAATTACCGTCCACAATTTGACGCAGGCATGACCCCAGAATACGTGGCCGAGGGCGTGCTATTTGCTGTGGAGAGTCGGGGCCGAGGCGTGGTCAGTGAGCTGACTCTTCGACCTGACCGACGTGGATCTTGATAGCATATCAAAACATTGATTAAGAAGAACATATGCTTTTTCACCTCATCAGATGGTTGGGGCGGATTGGAGCGCAACATGTTGGTCATGGCCCGCTGGATGCAGGAGGCCGGGCACCACGTTGATGTGGTGATTCCCACTGGAACGCCAGCATGGCAGCAGGCGCTGGATTGGGGGCTGCCAATCAACCCAGCACCTTCGCTTCCAGCCTTTGCCAAAAGACGGCATGCCAAACAATGGGCGAAAGGCAAACAGGCCGATGTGGTTTGGATTCGAGACCGGCGTGATTTGGCATGGAGCGGCCATGTAGCGCATGCGCTGGGCGCGTCACTCGTCATGCAACAAGCCATGCAAATTCCTCGATCCAAAAAAGCACCTTGGCATTGGGTGCGCTACCGACGCGTGGATGCGTGGGTGACTGGACTTGAATGGCTGAAAACCGAGTGCATCGCCCGAACGTCCATGGATGAAGAGCGTTGCCATGTGCTGCCCCTGCCTCTCGACGAGCGTTGGTTCACCACGGCGGCCCATGAAAAAAGCGACGCCCGACAATCATTGGGATTGCATCTTTCAGAGGACATTTTTTTGATGGGCACTGTGGGACGTTTGGATGAAGGCAAAGGCCAAAGGCATGCGCTCCACGCTCTGGCCAAGCTGCCAATCCATATTCATTGGCTGTTTGTAGGCAACAACACCCTCAACAACAGTGCTGACGAGCGCTCGGTGCTGCTTACGTTGGCAAGAGAACTCGGTGTGCAAAGCCGGGCTCATTTCATGTCAGGCCAAGCCGATGTGCTTCCGGTGTACGACGCCTTGGACGGCTTCGCCTTGACGAGCAAATCTGAAACCATCGGCACCGTCACCCTCGAAGCCATGGCCCGGCGGGTTCCAATCATCGGAACTGACGCTGGCGGAACGTCAGAAATTCTTGCTGACAACCGCGGGGTCCTCTTCGCGCCAGGGGATGCCACCGCGCTTGCCAATGCGGTTCTGCAAATGAGCACGGCACCTGCTGAGAAGCTTGCGGTTGGCACCAACGCAGCGTTCAGCTACGTCCAGTCTTGTCGTTCGAACCGTCTGGTTCCTGCTTGGAATGAATTGATCGACACGCTCGTGGAGTCGAGGCGGAAGGCGTAGTTTTGGGCTTCTCATGAGTGCCGCGATCCAACAACAAATCGAGCGTCGACGCACGTTCGCCATCATCTCTCACCCGGACGCTGGAAAAACCACCTTGACTGAGAAATTCCTTCTCTTCGGTGGGGCCATCCAAACCGCCGGTGCCGTGAAGAACAACAAGATCACGAAGACGGCCGCCTCGGACTTCATGGAAATCGAGCGCCAGAGGGGCATTTCGGTGGCAACATCGGTCATGGCCTTTCACTACAAAGACCTGTTGATCAATCTGCTCGACACTCCGGGACACCGAGATTTCGCCGAAGACACGTACCGAACGCTCACGGCAGTGGACAGTGTGATTCTGGTCATCGACTGTGTGAAGGGTGTGGAACCCCAAACAGAGCGTCTCATGGAGGTGTGTCGGATGCGAAACACCCCCGTGATTGTTTTCATCAACAAGATGGACCTGGAAGGGCGGGATCCCACCGACTTGTTGGACGAGGTGGAAGCCAAACTCAACATCCAAGTCCGCCCCCTCTCCTGGCCCATTTCGCAGGGCCACACGTTCCAAGGGGTCTACAACCTTTACAACAAAAGCCTGCGTCTGTTCCAAGCCGACAAAACCAAGGTGGCCACAGACGTCGTAGCCATCGATTCTCTGGACGACGCCTCGCTGGACGACCTCGTCGGCGAGCACGCCGAGACGTTGCGCGAAGATGTCGAATTGATCGAAGGCGTCTACGACGCTTGGGACCCTGCCCCCTATCTCGATGGCAAATTGGCGCCGGTGTTCTTTGGCAGTGCGGTGAACAATTTTGGCGTTCAAGAGATGCTGGACACGTTTGTCGACATCGCCCCCAATCCCAAGCCTCGTGAAACCTCATCTCGCATGGTGGCTCCCGATGAGTCCAAATTCACGGGCTTCATTTTCAAAATCCATGCGAACATCGATCCCAAGCACCGCGATCGCATCGCCTTTTTGCGGGTGTGTTCTGGGAGCTTCGAGCGCAACACATTCTACCAGCACACGCGTTTGGACAAAAAGCTCAAGTTCGCCAACCCTGCGAGTTTCTTGGCCCAGGAGAAAAGCGTGGTGGAACAAGCCTGGCCTGGCGATGTGGTGGGCCTGTATGACACGGGCAACTTCAAAATTGGCGACACCTTGACCGAAGGTGAAGACTTGCAATTCCGGGGCATCCCTAGTTTTTCTCCAGAAATCTTCAAAGAATTAGTCAACAAAGATCCCATGAAGAGCAAACAGCTTGAAAAGGGCATCCAACAATTGACAGACGAAGGCGTGGCCCAGTTGTTCATCCGCGAGGCCGGCAACCGTAAAATCGTAGGCACCGTCGGTGAACTTCAATTCGAAGTGATTCAATACCGCTTGGAGCACGAGTACGGTGCCAAATGCGAATTCCAAGCCAAACCCTACTCGAAAGCGTGTTGGATTGAATCTGACAACGAAGACAAAATGGCGGAATTCCGACGCATCAAGGCCCAGGACATCGTGCGGGACAAGGATGGCTTGGAGGTCTACCTGGCCCCTTCTGCATTCATGTTGAACATGGAAATTCAGAATTTTCCTGAAATCACCTTCCATTTCACGAGCGAATTCAAGACTGCGGTCGACGAAGGCAGTTGATGCGTTGTACCTTCCTGGCCCATGACGCGGAACCTGTTTTTGAACGCCTGTCTTTTGCTGAATTTGATGTTGGCTGCCATGCATGGTTTTGCACAGGAAGACACGACCGCAGTCAACAAAGAGCAACCTACCGGGGTGGTGCAAGTCAGTGGTCTTGTCGTCACCGGTGACTCTCTTTCTCCATTGCCTTACTGCACCGTGTTCAGGTCGCGCGACAGACGCGGCACCATGACTGATGTTCGCGGATTCTTCAGCCTTCCCGCACTCGAAGGAGACACTTTGGAGTTTTCAAGCGTCGGTTACGTCACCCAACAAGCCGTGATTCCAGGGGGAAGTGAGATTGGACGCATCAACCTTGTCCAACCCATGGGCAGAGACACCGTCAACATGACGGATGCTTTTGTGTATCCATGGCCCACCGAAGAGCGGTTCAAAACTGACTTCTTGGCCCTTGGGCTGCCCAATGCCGGTTTGGATCCAGCATGGGACACTGGCATGGACCCCATCGACATGTACGATCGCTTGATGGAAGTTGGGCGGGACGGGCAATCCACATCAACCGAAGTGCTGTCCGCACAGGCCGTTCAGGCAGGTTATGCAGGGCAATATCCCGCTGTCAATCTGTTGAACCCTGTGGCATGGGCCAAATTTCTCAAAGCGCTCAAAGCGGGAGATCTCAAAAGACAATGACCTGGATTCGTCGCGTCTTCTTCTTGTTTGGCCTTGCCATCTGCACGCAGAGCTGGGGGCAAAGCACCTTCACACTGACAGGCACTGTCTCTGACACTCGAGGTCAGGTGCTGCCAGGTGCAGCCGTTCTTGTGGAAGGCAACATTCGACTGGGTGTCACCACAGATCCCGAGGGGCAATATCGAATCGACTTCCCGAGTGCAGGACCTTGGACCATCAGGGCTTCCTTCGTGGGGCACACTCCTGAAACGTGGACCCTCACCTTCCAAAAGCAAACCATGTCCAAACGCGTTCGACTGGTGCCAGGCACCAGTTTGAACGAGGCGGAAGTTGTCGATGACGGTCCTGCTGACGTGACCGTTCAAAGGATCGACCCTCGGCTGGCAAACAAAATC
>JAYZBB010000044.1:0-10849 GCA_036339415.1 Bacteroidota bacterium
GCATCCCAACGACGACGTGAACAAGAGCCAAAGCTCCAACGACACGTACCCCACGGCGATGCACATCGCGGCCTACGCGGCCATCGTTGAAACCACGCTTCCCGGCGTGGAGCGTTTGCGTGACGCCCTTGCGGCGAAGGCCAAGGCCTTTGACGACATTGTCAAAATTGGCCGCACCCACCTCATGGATGCGACGCCATTGACCTTGGGTCAGGAGTTCGGGGGATACGTGGCGCAATTGGAGTTTGGGTTGAAGGCCTTGCGCAACACGCTTCCTCACCTGCAACAGCTCGCCTTGGGCGGCACAGTGGTGGGTACGGGCATCAACACACCCGAGGGCTACGACGTCCTGGTGGCCAAGCACATCGCCGCTTCGACGGGCCACCCATTCGTCACGGCGGAGAACAAGTTTGAAGCCCTCGCGGCGCACGACGCGATCGTCGAAAGCCACGGCGCGCTCAAGCAACTCGCGGTGTCCCTCAACAAAATCGCAAACGACATCCGCATGATGGGTTCTGGCCCACGTTCCGGCATTGGTGAGCTCCTGCTCCCAGCCAACGAGCCCGGGTCAAGCATCATGCCGGGCAAGGTCAACCCCACCCAGTGCGAAGCGATGACCATGGTTTGTGCCCAGGTGATGGGCAACGACGTGGCGGTCACCGTGGGCGGCACGCAGGGCCACTACGAGCTCAACGTCTTCAAACCCATGATGGCCCGAAACATCCTCGAATCGGCCCGGCTCCTTGGAGATGCTTGCGTGTCGTTCGCGAAACACTGTGTGGATGGCATCGAGGCCAACACCGATCGGATCACGGAGCTCGTCAACAACAGCCTGATGCTGGTGACCGCGCTGAACACAAAGATTGGGTATTACAAGGCAGCGGAAATTGCAGGCAAGGCCCACGCAGAGGGGACCACACTCAAAGCTGCGGCCTTGGCCACAGGTTACCTGACCGAAGAGGAGTACGACGCTTGGGTCGTGCCCGGAGATATGGTGGGCCGCCGTTAAACCAGCGGCTCGCCCTCGTCACGCTTGAGGTCGCCGACGAGTTCCTTGATCCACTGTTCGTCAGTGGCAGGACAAATCAACAAAGCGTGCGGTGTGTCCACCACGATGTGGTCTTTGAGTCCTTTGATGGCCACAAGTTTTTGGCCTGCTGCACTGGGTGTGCCGACCACGAGGTTGTTCGACGCATCCACTGCGCGAAGTCGGGCGTGGGCCGTGGCGTTGCCGTGGTCGTCTTTGTCGAGTTTGTCTTTCAGGCTGCCCCACGTGCCCAGGTCGCTCCATCCGATGTCGCACAACACGACTTGCACCTGAGACGCCTTCTCCATGATGCCGTAGTCGATGCTGATGTTCTCACAATTCCCGTAGACGGCATTCAACTCGGTGGGGTTGTCCAAATCCGCATCAGCGAACTCGGCCAACATGTCCGGAAGGTGTTGTTCAAAAGCAGCATGGATGTTGCTCAAGGACCAAACAAAAATGCCGCTGTTCCAACAGAATTCACCCGATGCCAAAAAGGTCTCCGCGGTCGCCAAATCAGGTTTTTCTGTGAAGGTTTTCACGGGCCGCACCTCAGGCATGGCCTCGTCGTGGGGGTCTTGGTATTGGATGTAGCCGTAACCCGTGTCAGGACGGGTGGGTTGAATGCCCAGGGTCACAAGGCTCGTGGTGTTCCGGGTGGTGTCTAGGGCGGTGCGACACACGTCCAAAAACCCGGATTCGTCCAAGATCAAGTGGTCGGACGGTGCAACCACAACCGAGGCCTGCGGGTCACGCGCTGCAATGACGGCATTGGCGTAGGCAATGCAAGGGGCGGTGTTGCGCATGAACGGCTCGCACAGGATGTTGTCGACAGGCATCGATGGCAGGTGTGCGGCGACCTGGTCTTTGTACCGCGCGTTTGTGACCACGAGGATGCGGTCGGCCGGAACCAGCTTTTCGAGAC
Source organism: Bacteroidota bacterium (assembly GCA_036339415.1). GTDB lineage: Bacteria > Bacteroidota > Bacteroidia > Flavobacteriales_D > Sanyastnellaceae > UBA11663. The sequence goes on from JAYZBB010000044.1 coordinate 1,953, forward strand.
GGTCGAACGTCATTCGAATCAGCGACTTCCCCGTGCCTAGAATGTCCAAGAACTGCTTGGGTTCAGCGCTGCGTGACATGGGCCAAAACCTCGACCCGATTCCGCCCGCCATGATGACTGCATATGTATGTGCTTCGTGGGCCATGTTGTCAGTGATGGGGTTGGGCCGGGGCCGACCACTCAGGGCAAGTCGGACATTTGCCTTTTGTGCCTTTGCTTGTTGAACATCCTGCTAGGAACAAGGATCCCAAGGCCGCGCACAAGACCAGAAGTTGGAGAATTCCTTTCAGGTTCATGACCGCGAAGTTAGCTTGTACCTTCGTCCCATGGGTCTGTTCTTCCACATCGGCCGTTACGCACGCTTCTTGAAGAGCGTCCTTCGTCGTCCGGAGCGCGTCGCGGTCTTCCGTCGGCTTTTGGTGGAGGAAATGAACGCCATTGGACTCCAGAGTTTGGGCATTGTGGCCTTGCTCAGTGTGTTCATGGGTGCGGTGATTTGCATTCAAACGTCCCATCAAATTGGAGGCTGGATTCCCGTGTACACCATCGGTTTCACCGTGCGTCAAACCATGATTTTGGAATTCAGTCCCACTTTGATCCCCGTCATTCTTGCAGGCAAGGTGGGCTCCAACATTGCGTCTCAGTTGGGGACCATGCGGGTGACAGAACAAATCGACGCGCTCGAAATCATGGGGGTGAACAGCGCGGGCCACTTGGTTTTGCCCAAAATGATCGCGGCCCTCACGTGCATTCCCTTTTTGGTCATTTTGAGCATGGTTCTGGGCATTGGCGCAGGCCTTTGGGTCGGGGTCACCACCGGGGTGAGCTCAATCGCGGACTTCGAATACGGCATGCGCATCGATTTCAACGCCTTCGACGTCACCTACGCCCTGATCAAAACGTGCGTGTTCTCATTGATCCTCAGTTCGGTCAGCGCCTACCATGGCTATTACACCTCTGGTGGCGCTTTGGAAGTGGGGCGCAGCAGCACCAAAGCGGTGGTGTATGCGGTGGTGATTGTGATGATCGCCAATTTGGTGTTGACCCAACTCTTGCTCGGCTAAAGCCACGGACAACCATGATTGAGATTCACAATGTGTCGAAGTCGTTTGGAGAGCAAGACGTACTCCATGGGGTCTCAGCCACGTTTCATCCTGGCAAGGTGAATTTCATCATCGGGAGAAGTGGTTCGGGCAAGAGTGTGCTGACCAAATGCACCGTAGGCCTGCTCGAGCCCAACGAAGGACACGTCTCCTATGACGGGCGGAATTTCACTGCAATGGACCGTCAACAGCGGAAAATGGTCCGTCAAGAAATTGGCATGCTTTTCCAGGGCAGCGCCCTGTTTGACAGCATGACGGTGGAGGAGAACGTCATGTTCCCGCTGCGCATGTTCAGCGACGTGACAGAAGAGGAAATGCGGACGCGCGCCGCCGTGTGTTTGGACCGCGTTGAGTTGCCCTCTGCTGGAGGGAAATTCCCCTCGGAACTCAGTGGGGGCATGCAAAAGCGGGTTGGCATCGCAAGGGCGATCGCCATGAATCCCAAGTACCTTTTTTGCGACGAGCCGAATTCAGGCCTCGACCCCCAAACGGCAATTGTCATCGACAACCTCATTGGTGACTTGACCCGTGAATTCAACATGACCACAGTGGTGGTTTCTCACGACATGAACAGTGTGATGGAGGCTTCGGACTTCATCCACTTCGTGCACAAGGGAGACATTGCGTGGCACGGCCCGACGTCCGACCTTTTGGACACCAACCACGTGGCATTGAATGAATTCATGTTTGCCTCCAAAATCATGCGCGAGTTGCGCAAGAATCGGTGATGGCAGAAGAACGCAAGAACCGCTCTGCCCATCATCAAGACCGCCGCGATGAGGCGGAGTTCATTCCGTACACCCTGCCGAGGTTGACGCCGGAACAAATGGTCGCTCAAAGCAGGGCGTTTTTCGAGGAAATGAACTCAAGAAGGAGTGCCCGTGTGTTTTCCAAAGACCCCATCCCGCTTGAGGCCGTCAGAAACTGCATTGACACGGCGTGCACCGCACCTTCTGGAGCCCACAAACAGCCATGGACGTTCTGTTTGGTGACCAACCCTAGCCTGCGCGCAGACATACGAAAGGCAGCCGAGGAGGAGGAGTTCAGAAACTATCACTGTCGGATGAGCTCAGAGTGGTTGAAAGACCTCGAACCCTTTGGCACCAATCACATCAAGCCGTTCATTGAAGAGGCACCCGCTTTGATTGTGGTGTTCAAGCAGGTGCATGACACCACAGAGGATGGTGGAACCAAGGCCAATTACTACGTGAATGAAAGCGTGGGCATTGCCGTAGGAATGTTGTTGACGGCTTTGCATCGCATCGGGTTGGTGGCTTTGACCCACACGCCTTCTCCCATGGGGTTTTTGGCCGAGGCTTTGGGCCGTCCTGCCAATGAGCGTGCCTTTCTGAACATCCCGATTGGCTTTCCGGCGGACGATTTGACCGTGCCTGTTTTGACGCGCAAACCTCGCCACGAGGTCCTGGTGGAACATCCGTGACATCTTGTTTTCCCTGTGAAAACGTTCAAAAGTTTCGAACAAAGGCGCGGGGACCTTGAAGCCTGCCGTTAATTTGCGGCCGAATTCACACTGAACACAATCAACAGATCATGTCTGATATCCAAGAAAAAGTAACCGCGATCATCGTGGACAAGTTGGGCGTTGACGCCAAGGAGGTGACCACTGAAGCCTCGTTCACGAACGATTTGGGCGCAGACTCACTGGACACTGTGGAGCTCATCATGGAATTTGAAAAGGAATTCAACATTGCCATTCCAGACGACCAGGCTGAAAAAATCAGCACCGTGGGACAGGCGGTGGATTACATTTCACAGAACGCCTAAGGCGAACTTGAGCATTCCGTTTTTTGACAAGTTGAAGCCTTGGAACTCCACCGAGTTGCTGTGACAGGTTTGGGGGCGCTGACCCCCTTGGGCAATGATGTGCCTACGTTTTGGGCCAACCTGGTTCGAGGCCAGAGTGGTGCTGCCCCAATCACGCGGTTTGACGCGACCAACTTCAAAACACAGTTCGCCTGCGAAGTCAAAGACTTTGACCCATCAGCGTGGCTCCACCGAAAGGACTCGCGAAAGATGGATCTGTTCACGCAATACGCGGTGGTCACGGCGGAAATGGCCCTGCAAGACGCAGGTTTGTCCGTAGAGGAGGGCAATTTGAACCCCGACAGGGCGGGTGTCATCTGGGGGTCCGGGATTGGAGGTTTCCAAACCTTCATGAACGAAGCCAAGAACTACTACACGGGAGACGGTACGCCACGTTTCTCGCCCTTCTTCATTCCGATGATGATCACGGACATCGCACCGGGTCACATCAGCATTCGCAACAATCTGAGAGGGCCCAACTATGCCACCGTTTCTGCATGTGCCAGTTCGACGCATGCGCTCATTGACGCGTTCAACACAATTCGTTTGGGCAAAGCCGATGTCATTGTGACAGGCGGATCGGAAGCGGCCGTGACGGAGGGCGGAATTGGCGGATTCAACGCCTTGAAGGCGCTTTCCACCAGAAATGACGAGCCCGCCAAGGCGTCCCGGCCATTTGATGCCACGCGAGACGGATTTGTGCTTGGAGAAGGTGGCGGTGGCATCATCCTGGAAGACCTCGAGCACGCCAAAGCTCGTGGAGCCAAGATTTACTGCGAAATGGTCGGTGGTGGAATGACGGCCGATGCCCATCACATCACAGCACCCCATCCGGAAGGATTTGGCGCGCGAAATGTGATGCAAAACGCACTGGACGACGCGGGCCTTACGCCCGATGACATCGATTACGTCAACGTCCATGGAACGTCCACGCCACTGGGCGACGTCGCGGAAGTCAAGGCCATCCAACAAGTCTTTGGCGATGCAGCGTACGCCTTGAACATCAGCTCGACGAAAAGCATGACGGGGCACTTGTTGGGTGCTGCCGGTGCCGTCGAGGCGATGGCTTGCATCATGGCCATCGTCGACCAAGTGGTGCCGCCCACAATCAATCACATGCACGAAGACGATCAGCTTGACAACAAGTTGAACTTCACCTTGAATCAAGCCCAAAAGCGCGAAGTGCGCGCAGCGTTGAGCAACACCTTCGGGTTCGGTGGTCACAACGCATCGGTGGTCTTCAAAGCCCTTTCATGATTCGGTTTTGGCAACGGTTGTCTCGGGCCACTCAATTGGGCCCCGATGCTGACATCCGTAGTTTGGTGCGAAGGGAGTTTGGACTGAGGGTCAGGCAACGATCCGTGTACGAGGAAGCCCTCACGCACTCGTCCATGCTCGACGGAGACAAATCGGGTCTGAAGAGCAACGAACGCCTCGAGTTCTTGGGGGATGTGGTGCTCGACATGACCATGGCGAACTACCTGTACAAAGCATTCCCCGAAGCCCAAGAGGGAGAGCTGACAAAACGGAAAAGCAGGATTGTGAACCGCAAGAACCTCAATCTTCTTGGGAAAAACATGGGCCTGCATCATTTGATTCATGCCAAAATGCGTCGTGAGGACATCCACGATTCGATGGTGGGGAATGCACTCGAAGCACTGATTGGAGCGTTGTACTTGGATCACGGATTCATGAAAACGCAGCGGGCAGTTTTGGTGATGCTCAAGCATTACGGACTCGATGCACAAGTGAACGAAACCCATGATTTCAAGAGCAAGCTCCACCAATGGGCAACCAAGCGGAAAAAGAAGCTCGCTTTTGAAGTGCTGAAAGACGACGACACCGCAGGTGAGGAACGCTATGAAATCGCCGCGAAAGTCAACGGCGAAATCTACGGCATTGGCATCGGTCGCTCGAAAAAATTGGCAGAACAGGAAGCGGCGCGGCGGGCGTGGAAGAAAGTCTATGACCGGCGCAATGAGTCGGGTGGAAACGGTGGCGGCGATGCAAGGTCATCTTCCAGTCGGCGAAGATCGTCGTCGCGACGCTCTGGAGGGACCAAGGGTTCCAACCGTGGCAACTCCAAACCAAAAAACTGAGCCATGTTGCACACACTCGAATGGGAATACGTTCCTGATTATGAGTTGCTGGGCATCAGTTCGTCGGTTGGATGCCATCGCCTCGCTTGGGCCATGAATCGGGCGTTTGATTGGCAGATGAGGGCAGACATGGACGTTGTGGTGGACCACGGAAACGGCAAGACGTCGGTGCATCCTGCCATGCGTCATGTGGAAGAGGAGGTCGGGGTGTCCATCACGTTGGTCTTGAATCGACTTCCCGAGGGCATCTTGGCGAAAGGCGCGTCTTCCTTGGATTTTTTGGTCATGGTGAACCATCACGAACTTGCTGCACACGAGATCATTGCATCGCTGCGAGGACTGGATGAAGTGTCCTTTGTCATTGCTTTGGACCCTGAGGAATGTGGTGCAATGGAGCCCTTGACGTGCTTCGATTGAGACTTTTCTTTTTGATTTCATGCTCAGAATCCTTGCAGAATGGGCATCTCCACCCATTTTTGCAGCCGGAAGGAAACGCCCTTCCTGACACCTACGGCACCTTATGACGCAACAACAACCTGTCACAAAGAGCACCAAAATTGTGGCCACCTTGGGCCCTGCCTCTTCCTCTGAGGAAGTGCTGACCCAATTGATTTTGGAAGGCCTCAACGTGGCCCGCATCAACTTTTCCCATGGCGCGCACGACGTGCATGGCAAAACCATCGACACAGTTCGGAGGATCGACGGGGAACTGGGAACGTACACGGCTGTTTTGGCGGATTTGCAGGGACCCAAGCTTCGCGTGGGCGAGATTGCTGGCGGTGAAATGGCCTTGATTGAGGGAGAGACCCTCACCATCAAGGTTGGCGAGGGCGAAGGGAAGAATGGCGTCGTGTACACAGATTACGAAGCCTTCGCAGCAGATGTGGAAGTGGGGGAGAGGGTGTTGCTTGACGATGGCAAATTGGCACTCTCCGTCAAATCCACCAACGGAAAGAATGAGGTGGTTTGTGACATCATTCACGGCGGTCCACTGCGTCCCAGGAAAGGACTCAACTTGCCAGAAACGAAAGTGTCGCTGCCTTGCATCACGCCAAAGGATGCCGAAGATTTGGTGTTTGCCTTGGAAAAGGACGTCGACTGGATCGGGTTGTCTTTTGTGCGCAAGGCCTCTGACATCTTGGAACTGCAGGAAGAAATCAAGAAGGCTGGCAAGCACGCCCGGGTGGTGGCCAAAATTGAAAAACCTGAGGCCATCGAAGATCTCGATGCGATTTTGGAGGCCACCGACGCCGTGATGGTGGCACGTGGGGACCTGGGGGTTGAAATCCCCATGCAGGAGGTGCCATTGCTTCAAAAAGAAATCGTGCGCAAATGCATGGCCATGGGCAAGCCCGTGATTGTGGCCACCCAGATGTTGGAGAGCATGATTGAATCCGCGACGCCCACACGTGCGGAGGTGAACGACGTCGCCAACGCCGTGCTGGATGGTGCAGATGCAGTCATGCTGAGCGGAGAAACCAGTGTTGGCAAATACCCTGTCAATGCGGTGCGAGCCATGCGTCAAGTCATTGAAAACATCGAATCCAAGGGCGACGTGCAGTATCCGGAACGCCCGCCATTGTCACCCGATGACGATCGATTCATTTCGGACAGCGTTTGTTACAACGCCTGTCGTCTTGCACGCCGCACCAACGCAGCGGCCATTGTCACAATGACGTTTTCGGGATACACGGCCATTCAAGTGAGCAGTCAGCGCCCGAGCGCCAAGATTTACATGTTCACTGCGAACCGCCGTGTGTTGAGTCAAATGAGTTTGGTTTGGGGGGTGTACGCGATGCCCTACACCAAAATGGTCAGCACCGACCACACCATCGCAGACATCAAGTACATCCTCTACAAGGCGGGTCGGGTTCGTGAAGGGGATTTTGTCATCCACCTTGCCTCCATGCCGATTGCGGATGCCGGGATGACAAACATGCTCAAGCTCAGCAGAGTCTAAAACGGGCGAATCGTCAGGTCAGGGGCCCTTGGGGTTATCTTCGCGGGCGCAGCCCGCGTTCAAATGAATGCGGGTGACCAGCATTCGTTTCACATGACATTCCTCACGCACCCATGGCGTTGAAATTTCCGGAACGCGGCCCGTTGAACTTGCCAGCCCTCGCAGAAGAGTGGCTTGAGGTTTGGGATGGCGAAAACACCTTCCAGCAAAGTGTGGACCGAAGGCCCGCTGACAAGCCGTATGTCTTTTTCGAAGGCCCTCCCTCCGCAAATGGAAAGCCAGGGATTCACCATGTCATGGCGCGCGCAATCAAGGACATTTTTTGTCGCTTCCAAACACTCAAAGGACATCGAGTAGAACGAAAAGCGGGATGGGACACCCATGGATTGCCGGTCGAGCTGGGTGTTGAAAAGGAACTCGGCATCACCAAAGAAGACATCGGAACCAAGCTCACCGTCGAGGCCTACAACGAGGCCTGTCGCAAGACGGTGATGCGCTACACGTCAGAGTGGAATGAGTTGACGCGGCGAATGGGCTATTGGGTGGACATGGACGCGCCGTATGTGACCTACCACACGAAGTACATGGAGTCGGTGTGGTGGTTGCTTGCGCAACTTCATCGGAAAGACATGCTTTACAAGGGCTACACCATTCAGCCATACAGCCCCATGGCAGGAACGGGATTGAGCTCTCACGAACTGAATCAACCGGGCACTTACCGAGATGTGAAAGACACCACGGTTGTGGCGCAGTTCCACGCAACCCACGAATCCAAGGTCGCCTTGCTAGACAAGCTTGGGGTTTCAGCGGAGGGGTTGCCCGTGGATTTCTTGGCTTGGACGACCACCCCTTGGACGCTTCCTTCAAACACGGCTTTGACGGTGGGACCAGACATTGTCTATGCCCTTGTCAAAACCAACAATCGGTACACCGATGCCCCTGGCTATGTTGTGCTTGCAGAAGCGCTGGTATCCAAGCAGTTTGGGGACAAAAAGGCGCCAGCGCACGAGGTCGTGGCCACCCTGAAGGGTCAAGACTTGGTGGGGATGCGCTACGAAGCCCTGCTGGATTGGGCCTTGCCCATGGACGCCCCCGAAGCGGCCTTCCAGGTCATCCCGGGAGACTTTGTGACGACCGAGGATGGCACAGGAATCGTGCACACCGCGCCAACGTTTGGTGCAGACGACGCCCGTGTGGCCCAAGATGCCGGCGTTCCAGCCATGCTCATCGACGACGGCACGGGTCATGGCGTCCCCTTGGTGGACTTTCAGGGTCGGTTCCGGGTTGGCCCCTTTGCCGGCAAGCACGTCAAAGCGGAATACGACACATCAGCTTCTGAAGACGAAAAGTCCGTCGATGTGGAGATCGCCATTTTGCTGAAAGAGCGGGGACAAGCGTTCAAGGTTGAGAAGTACGAGCACAGCTATCCGCATTGCTGGCGGACTGACAAGCCCATCTTGTATTATCCGCTCGACTCTTGGTTCATTCGTGCCACAGCGGCGAAGGAGCGCATGATCGAATTGAACAACACGATCACCTGGAAGCCGGAAAGCACAGGAACCGGTCGTTTTGGGAAGTGGCTTGAAAACGTGAACGATTGGAACCTGAGCCGGTCCCGTTTTTGGGGCATTCCGCTTCCGATTTGGCGCACAGAGGACGGTTCTGAAGAGCGTTGCATCGGTTCCATCGAGGAGCTCAAAGAGGCGTGTGAAGACGCCGTCAAGGCAGGGGTCATGGAGGTGAATCCATTCGCAGACTTCACCGTAGGAGACATGTCCGATGCGAATTACGACGCCGTTGACTTGCACAAGCACGTGGTCGACGCGGTCACCTTGGTGGCGAGTGATGGCCGCCCCATGCGACGGGAATCGGATTTGATTGACGTTTGGTTTGACAGCGGCAGCATGCCCT
>JAYZBB010000045.1:0-19134 GCA_036339415.1 Bacteroidota bacterium
ACTTGTGGAGCAAAAGGGAGTCGAACACCTCGACATTGACATGATTCAGTGGTGAAGAGCCCCTCACAAAGGGGTGACCGCAACGTCAAAGCGAAGAGGGGTGCGTGGTGGAATGCCTGCCCTGAAAGAGCCTTGAGATCCAAAGGCCTGCTCGGACACGGACCAAACCGTGAACGTTTCCACCAAGCGTGAATGCGACATCGCGAGCTCCAAGGCTGAGACGAGTTGGTCTTGGGTGCCGAGGCGCCATTCCATTTGGGTTTCCCGTTCGAAGTCGCCGACACAAGCAGAAGTACGGATGCGCAAAGAAAGCGATTGGTCCTCTGCCCACGGTTTGTCTCGTTCAGAATGAACTTGAAGCCACACCCCTTCTGAAATCTCCTGGGCGACTGAATCGGTTGTGAGATCTCGGAGAAAAGCGGCAAGCCACGGGGCTTCCGAGTTTTCGGCGCGCTCGATGGCCGCCCACCATGAGGTGTCCTGTATCGACCGCAATTGTTGAACTTTCAAACGAAGGGGCATGTAGGGCGGGATTTGACCAGGGATGCCGCGCACGCCGAATGCGCTGAGTGAAGGCGTCCAGACATCAGCACGTTCGAGATGTCCCAACTGTCTGGCGGCTTCGTGAAAGGCCTTGGGAACTGCTCCCCGCTCCACTTCGAACTCATCTTCGCCAGCAGTGAGAAACTTTCCGTCCAAACTGAATGCCTCCCAAGACCAAACCACCCTATCTCCCGCTTCGGCGCGCCAACCAGCCAACGACGACGGCAGAGCCGTTGAGTCTTGTGCGATGTGTTGAAGGAGAACACCACCTCGCAACGTGTCGAAAGGCAGCGGGGATTGACGGATGGCCACGGCAATCGCCTCGCGTTCTTCTTTGAACCTGGATTCATTGAACCCCGCCATGGCCTCGCGGACTTGGCGTTCTTTGTCGGCCAACGTGGGCAGCGTCAAGGTTTGAGGTTCGGGTTCAAAGCAGCCGGTCCAAGCAACGGCCAGAGCCGCAGCCCACATGAGCTGGGGTCGACATGTCTGCCGCATTCAGTCGTCGTATTGCAGGTCTTGAGACCACGTGGGGATCAACGCCACCATGCGGTCCACCACGGACTGAAGGGACTCCCCTTCGCAAGCACCGCCTGCCGCGTTGTGGTGACCGCCGCCATTGAAATGCTGTGCGGCCACATCGCGGACACTGAATGCACCCCTCGAACGGAGACTCATTTTCACGCGGTCAACATCCTCTTTGATGAAGGCCGCAAAGTTGATGCCTTCAATGGCCAACGCACGGTTGACGAGGCCCTCGGTGTCACCTTTTTGGGCGTCATAACGCTCCAATTCTTCCTGACTCAAACTAATAATGGCGCTGCGATGCTCGGGAAAGACTTGAAGCTTCTGACTGAGCGCATAGGCCGTCAGCTGAACCTGCTCGAGGCGACAAGCGTCGTAGACCAAACTGTGAATCCGACTGTGGTCCATCCCCGTTTTGAGCAGCGCCGCCGCCATGGCATGGCTCGAGGGCTGCACTGAGACGAAGCGAAAACTGCCTGTGTCAGTGATGAGGCCGCAGTACAGGCATGAAGCCAAATCTGGCGTCAACGCGTCTTCCATTTCCCAGGCTTGCAACAACCGGTAAATCAACTCGCACGTGCTTCCCGTCGTTGGATCTGAAAGCATCACATCGGCAAAAGGCTCGGGCTCTTGGTGATGGTCGATCATCACCACGGTGCTGCCTTCGTTGGCGCAGGCCGCCTTCACTGCGTCCGCCAATCCCCCTGCGCGCGATGGCGCGTTGTAGTCCAAGCAAAACAGCACGTCCGCACCGGCCACCAAGGCACTCACAGCTTCAGGCTCAGCATCGTGAAAGCGAACCGCCTCTTGGCCTGGCATCCAGTGGAGGAATTTGGCATAGGCGTCAGGCATGACCACAGAGGTGCTCACCCCCATGGCCTTCAACATGTGCTGAAGGGCCAAAGACGACCCAATGGCGTCGCCATCTGGCGAGCGATGCGACGTGATGACCACTGAACTGGCATCCGCCACTTGCGCCTTCAACTTCGCCACCTCTTCGCGGGCAAACACATCTTCCATGGTGTGAAGATACATTTGCACCATGGCCATGCATTCAACACAAAACACGAAAGCTTCCACAATGGGGTTGTTGGGGGTACTGGTCATGTGCGTCTCCTTTGCGCCACTGCACGACTTTCACTTCTCACGCACCGACTTTCGTTGGAACCCAGAAACACGGACCGTCCAAACCACCCTGCGCGTCTTCACTGACGACCTTGAAAACGCCTTGCGGAATCACCACGAATTGGGGAGCGAGACCAAAATTTGGCTGGGAGACGCCCAAGAATGGGCCGGTGCAGACTCTTCCATTGTCGGGTGGCTCAACAGCAATCTCACGCTGAACTTGGGCGACACCGCCCTCACTTGGACGTGGGTGGGCAAGGAAGTCGAGCTCGACATCAGTTACCTCTACCTCGAATCTGCCCCCATCCATGGTCAAGGCGCCACATGGTACATCACCAACCGCGTCTTGTTCAACGAATTCGCAGATCAAGTCAATGAGGTGCACATCCATGGGATGACGGCCGATGGTGAATCCGTGGACCGACGCGAAATGTTGAACTGGGAGCTGCCCACCTTGGTTTGGGAGAGTGCGAGTAAGGAGGAAAACCATGACTGACTTGAAGACGAAAGCAGAGCGCGTGCAATGGGCCATGGACGAGCTGGAAAGGCTCTACCCAGAAACACCAGTGCCCCTGGATCACATCGATGCCTACACCCTGCTTGTGGCCGTGCTGTTGTCGGCGCAATGCACCGACGCACGGGTGAACACGGTGACCCCTGCCCTGTTCGCGCTGGCCGACAACCCGAGGGACATGATGCGGCAATCGGTCGAAGACATCCGTCAAATCATCCGCCCCTGCGGCTTGTCCCCGCGTAAAAGCGCGGCCATCTCTGAACTCAGCCGCATCCTCGTGGAACAGCACGGCGGAAAAGTCCCTCAGAACTTTGACGACCTCGAAGCCCTGCCAGGCGTGGGCCACAAAACCGCGGCGGTGGTGATGAGCCAAGCCTTCGGCGTGCCGGCGTTTCCCGTCGACACCCACATCCACCGCTTGATGCACCGCTGGAACTTCACCAACGGCAAATCCGTGGAACAAACCGAACGTGACGCCAAGCGCCTGTTTCCGGAGGACCGTTGGAACAAGCTGCACCTCCAAATCATCTTTTATGGCCGGGAATACAGCCCTGCCAGAGGTTGGTCCCTCGAAAAGGACTTCATTTCCGCACGAATCGGACGCAAAAGCCTCTGGAAAGGAGTCTCCGCTCAACAGAGCAAGTGAGCCTTCAATGCCTCGTAATTTGGCGAAATCACGGTGGCTTCCTTCGTCTTGTTGAGGCAATCGGCCAGGTGGTCAGGCACGTCGGGCGTGTGGCCCGTGGCCCGCTCTACGACCTCCCCAACTTTGGCCGGGTGCGCCGTGGCCAACACCACCCCAGGTACGTCGGGATTGCGGTGTTCCATCAATCCCGCGTACCCCACGGCCGTGTGGGGACACATCACGTATCCGGTCCGGTCCAGCACCTCTTTCATGACCTTCATCGTCCCTGCATCGTCCAACTTCGCCCCTTTCACCGTGGCCCTCATGGCCGCCATGTCGTCCCCAAACAGCGCTTGAAGCCGCGGCAAGTTGGACGGATTGCCCACATCCATGGCGTTGCTCAACGTGGCCACGGAAGGTCGGGGCTGAAATGCGTCGCCGCGCAGGTGTGAGGCCAGGCCGTCATTGGCGTTGGTCGCCGCGATGAGGCCTGCATGAGGCATGCCCATTTGGGCAGCCAACACGCCCGCCGCCAAATTCCCCACGTTGCCTGAAGGGACGCTGAACTGCGCAGGCTGACCCAGCAGGTACGTCGCCCAGGCATAGTAAATGCTCTGGGGCATCCACCTTGCAATGTTGATGCTGTTCGCGGATGTCAATGGCCGTTGCGCTTGAAGGTCGGCGTCCAAAAATGCCGCTTTGACCATGGCTTGACAATCGTCAAACGCACCCTCGACTTCGAGCGCCTTGATGTTGGCGCCCGCTGTGGTCAACTGTTGTTCTTGGATGTGGCTGATTCGGCCTTGGGGATACAGGATGACCACATCGATGTTGGGTACGTTCAAAAACCCTTGCGCCACCGCGCTCCCCGTGTCGCCACTGGTCGCCACCAAAATGGTCAAGCGCTTGTCACTGACCTTCCGAAGCACCCGCGACAAAAACCTCGCCCCGACATCCTTGAACGCGTGGGTGGGCCCGTGAAACAACTCAAGGGCGTACACATTGCCCTCAATTTCATGCAGTTCCAACGGGAAGTTCAACACTTCCTTGAGCATGGCACACAGCTCGTCGTGAGACAACGCTCCTTCAGCCAAAGGCGCCATCATCGCAGCACCCAAATCCCACGGGTTCAGGTCTTCGTCGGAAAGCCAGAAGTCCTCTGGCAGGGATGGAATCCGCTCGGGGTAGTACAACCCCTTGTCCGGGGCCAATCCTTCCACCACGGCGTCAGCAAACGAGCGTGTGAGGCTCCGATCAGTGAGGCTGTGGTACAACATGGGCTCCTTGGGTTGAAATCGAGGTCAAATGCAAATGGTGTTTCATGCCTTCCGCGGCCATCAACGCGGCCAGTGCCTTGGCCACAGCTTGAGCATCGTCGTCGTTGCGGCACACCCAAAAACTGGAAGGACCGCTTCCGCTGATGCCTCCAGCGCGGGCACCCACCTTCATGGCCGCGGTTTGGCAAGCTTCCCAATGGGGCATCAATTGGCCACGATGCGGCCCCACCAAGAGGTCGGCAAGCGCATACATCGCCTCCAACTCGCGCCCCGCATGCAATTCGTGCACAAATCGTCCCAGCCATGCCGCTTGCTTCACGGCGTCGGCCAACGGCACCGTGTCTGGAAGCACGGCCCGCGACTCTGCGGTCTTGATCACCACTTGCGGGTGAAGCACGACCAATCGCCAGCTCGACGGCACAGGCAGTGCACAAACGTTGCCATCTGGGTCAATCAAAGTCATCCCGCCCATCAAGGCAGGCGCCACGTTGTCGGCATGCCGCGCCCCGCTTGCCACCGCCTCGCCATCCAACGCAAACGGCAACAACTCGTCGTGACGCATTCCCGCCTCGGCGAGCGCGTCGACACCCACCACAGCCGCCACGGCAGAAGCGGCGCTCGAACCGATGCCACTGCCGGGCTTGATGGACTTGGTCACTGTGACCTCCACCCCAAACGGATTGTCCAAGGCGTTCAGCAGCGACGCGGCAGCTTTGCCCGCAACGTTGGCTTCCACGTCAAGCGGAAGGTCCGTTCCAGGTCCGTTGACCAAATGAATACCAGGCGAATCAACCTTGCGAAAGTCCATGAATTCCCCAGGAGCGTCCAAGGCACACCCCAGTGCATCGAACCCCACATTGAGGTTGGCCACCGTGGCAGGGGCCCAAACGCGACAGGTCTTCATGGAATTCGACTCGTTCATCGTGTGGCGGCAAATCGAATGATGTCGGCAAACACGCCCATGGCCGTGACATCGGCACCAGCCCCTGCACCTTGCACGACAAGTGGGCGTTGGGCGTATCGGTCTGTGTGCAACATGACGACGTTGTCCGAGCCCTGCAATTGACAGAACGCGTGTTCTGCAGGAAGCGCCTGCAATCCAACGCGGGCCGTGGGCTTGCCTTCAGATGTCCGCTCAAACGTGGCCACGTACCTCAAATGCAAATCCTGGGCTTGGGCCTCCGCCAAACGTTCCTGCATGCCCGCTTCGGCCGTGGGAAGTCGCTCCAGGAAATCTGAAACGCTTCCAGACATCAACTCGGCAGGTAGGAAACCGGGGTTGTCGACATCTTCCATGTCCATGGTGTAACCGGCTTCGCGTGCCAGGATCAAAATCTTGCGCTGAACGTCCACCCCGCTCAAATCAATCCGTGGATCAGGTTCCGTATATCCCGCATCCATGGCGCCACGGACCGCATCCACAAAACCACAGCCCGGCCCAAACGTGCTGAATAAGAAGTTGAGCGTTCCGGACAGCACGGCGTCGATGCGGTGAATTTGGTCTCCGCTTTGGACGAGGTGTTCAATTGTATCAATGACCGGCAACCCTGCGCCCACATTGGTCTCGTAGCGATACTGCGTGTTCTTGGCCTGGGCCAAAAGCTTGAGCGCGGTGTATCGTTCTTGCGTGTCGGCCGCTGCGATTTTGTTCGAGGCGACAACGCCAATGGACGCTTGCAGCACATTTTCATACACAGCAGCGACATCTGGGCTTGCGGTGTTGTCCACGAAGACCGAGTTCTCCAAATTCAACGCCTTCATCGACGTCACAAAGGCCTCCAGTCCTCCGTCAACCCCCTCGCGATCCAGTGCCGAAGACCAACCGCTCAAGTCAAGGCCTTCGCTGTTCAGGATGTGCTTCCGAGAATTGGCCAACCCCACCACGCGCAGATCGATGGCGCGTTCCGCCAGCAAACCTTCATGAGCTGCTGTGATTTGGTCGACGAGGGTGCCTCCCACGTTGCCCACACCCGCGCAGAACAAGTGAATTCGCCTCACTTCGCGTTCGAACAGGGTGCTGTGCAACGCGCGAAGTGCCTTGGCCACGTCCTTTTTCTCCACAACAATGCTGATATTCCGCTCCGTTGATCCCTGGGCGATGGCAAAAATGTTGACGCCGTTTTTTCCCAACGCGTCAAAGGCGCGCCCGGAGAGGCCCGTGTGGTGATGCATGGCGTCGCCCACCAAGGCCAAAATGCTCAATCCCCGCTCCACCCGGAACGGCTCGACCTTCCCCACTTCCAAATCACTTTCAAATTCTTCACGCAACGCTTCAAGGGCTGCATCGACTTCGGTGTCTTCCACCGCCACTGTGATGCTATGTTCGGACGACCCTTGCGTGATGAGCACGACGTTCACTTGACGGATGGACAACGCCATGAACATGCGGCGGGCGTAGCCGGGAATGCCGACCATGCCACCACCCACAAGGGTGACCAGCGCCATGCCGTCAATGGACGACACGCCGCGAACACCCGTCCCTTGATCGGGGCTCGCGCTGATTGTCGTGCCGGCAGACGATACGTCAAAGGTGCTCCGGATGACAAGCGGGATGCCGGCGTCGCGAAGTGGAATCAGCGTGGGCGGATAAATGACCTTGGCGCCAAAGTGGCACAACTCCATGGCCTCTTCGTAGCTCATGGTGTCGATGATCTTGGCGTTGGGAACAACGCGAGGGTCGGCCGTAAGCATGCCTGGGACGTCGGTGCTCTTCTCCATGTGGGAAGCCCCCAACATGCACGCGACAAGCGAGGCTGTCAAATCGCTGCCGCCCCGTCCAAGGGTGGTCACCTCGCCCAGGGTGTCACGCCCGACAAACCCTTCCATCAAGACCACGTCTTTGGGGCCCAAATCGGCCATCGCCGCTTCCAAGTTGTCAGACATCAGCAGGTGGTCCACAACGGCCGCGCCATGTTGACTGTCTGTCGTCACGATTTCCAATGCGGACAAACGTCCCGTGTTGAAACCGCGTTGCTGCAGCAAGGCATGCATCAGTGGAACGCTCAACCGTTCCCCCATGCTGACAAGTGCGTCGCGGGTGTGGTCCGTGAATTCGTGTAGCAACTGAAGCCCTTCGCAAATCGAACGGATGTAAGACATCCCCTCCTCGATTTCCGTAAGAACCGCCTCCCTTGATGCGCCCTCAACCAAGGCTTCGCATGCCTCTCGGTGCCGGACGTGCAGTTCGTCCACCATCGACCGCCAGTCAGAACTGCCTTTTTTGGCCTCTTGACCTGCGCGGATCAGGGCATCTGTGGCCCCTCCCATGGCAGACAAGACCACAAACTTGGGCACGGACTTCCGGGCCTCAAGCACATCGGCAACCTGCCTCATCGCAGCTGCATCAACTAGCGAGCTGCCTCCAAATTTGATGACTTCCATGGGGTGTTGGGATGTTGCTGTCAAGGGCCTTACTAGAAGTTAAGGAACAAACGTGACTTGGCCCTTCAACACGCCATGGAACGTTGCTCGACGCATGCGGTCATCGTTTCATTCTGCCGCTGGGCCAAATTTTGAAATGACCTCCATAGACACTCCTGTATTGGAGAATCCACCATCGTGGAAGAGGTTTTGCATTGTCACGTAGCGGGTGAGATCGCTGAACAACGTGATGCAGTACTCAGCGCAAGACTGTGCATCTGCATTGCCAAGTGGCGACATCGCCTCGCTGTAGCTGATGAACTCGTCGAAGCCCTTCACACCGCTTCCAGCCGTGGTGACCGTGGGCGATTGACTCACCGTGTTCACACGGATCTTCTTGGCCACGCCATAGTGGTAACCAAAGCTGCGCGTGATGCTCTCAAGAAGTGACTTGGCGTCCGCCATGTCTCCATAGTCTGGAAAGATGCGCTGGGCTGCAATGTAGGACAAGGCCACCACGCTGCCCCATTCATTCAGGGCATCGAGCTTTTTGGCCGTGGCGAGCGTCTTGTGCAGGGAAATGGCACTCACGTCGAGCGTGGTTTGCAAGAACTTGTAGTTGATGTCAGTGTAGTGCTTGCCTTTCCGCACGTTGGGGCTCATTCCAATGCTGTGCAAGACAAAGTCCACTTTGCCACCGAAGTGGTCCATCGCCCCTTCAAACAACGCCTGCAAGTCTTCCTCACTCGTAGCATCAGCGGGGATCACAGGGGCGTCTCCGCAAAGCTTTGCGAGGTTGTGAATTTCACCCATGCGCATCGCCACTGGCGCGTTGGTCAAAACAATTTCAGCACCTTGTGCGTGCGCTTCCAGCGCCACTTTCCAGGCGATGGACATGTCGTTCAAGGCTCCGAAAACAATGCCTTTTTTTCCTTTGAGAAGATCGTGCGCCATGGCTCGAATGTCGTTTGAGTTTGAAGGGCCAAACTACCACCCCCTCTCGACATCCGCCATCATCTCATGCGTCAGTTCTTCACAACTGCGCGTGGGCGACTTCCCATCACTGAAAGACGCGTACGTAGTCGACCATCATCGTTTGCGGGAATTGGGTCGAGGCATCAGGGTATCCTGGCCAATTGCCTCCCACTGCGATGTTCATGATGAAAAAGAACGGGGCATTGAATGGATAGGGTTGCCCGTTCATCTGGGTGTTGTTGATGCTGAAAAACGGCTGGTCGTCCATGTACCAAACAATCGAGTTTTGCTGCCACTCAATGGAGAACAAATGAAACGCATCGCTGAATTTGGCTCCTCCTGGGAGGGAGATGCTGCTGCCATTGTACTGATGGACGCCAAAGTTCGCCCCCCAGTGAGCAGTGCCGTGGTTGGTGCTTGGCTGATGCCCCACGAGTTCCATGATGTCGATTTCTCCACATTGGGGCCATCCGCCTTCTGGGAAGTTGGCGCCGAGCATCCAAAGCGCAGGCCAGATTCCCTGACCCTCAGGGAGCTTTGCACGGATGTCAATCCGGCCAAACTGGAATTCCTGCAAATCCACCGACTTCATCCGCGCTGACGTGTATCCTCCCCCCTCTTGACGAGCAGTGATTGTGAGAAAGCCGTCCGACACCGAACTGTTGCTGGGAGAACTGGTGTAATTCTGCCACTCGTTGTTGCCCCAACCGCTGGCACCCAAGTCGTAAGTCCAGTTTGCCGAGTTGATGGTGGTGCCGTCAAATTCATCTGACCACACCAAGGTCTTTCCGGGATAGCTATCTGCACCTTGATAGCCGTCCCCGTCGGTTCCTCCTGTGTTGTCATTGACACGGGTCAAGAGATAAGAGAAATATCCGCCGGTCTGTTGACACGCCGCGTTGTCGGTGTAGGTATGCAACCTCAGGGTCGTTGATGTCAACTCCACGATGTCGTACACAAGGCCACCGTCATTGGTTCCAATGAAGGGGCAACTGCATCCGCCGCCTGTGCCTGTCAGTGTAAACGCATCCTCTCCGGAAGTGCCACCTCCAGGGTTGAAATCCAAACTGGCGGACGTGCATCCATACCCCTGCTCGCTGTAATCAAGGAAGGCATCGATGATGCTGCCGTTGTAATTCGTCGTCAAGGTTCCATCCTCATTGAAGGTGTAGACATCGTCGTATTGCGCAGCCTGCAAGCCATTTGCTCCGCTGGAGTACCACTCAGAGCTGTATGGTGCCGGCCCCACCTGGACGGCGCCGTCAATGGTGCTCATGCGCCAGGACCCGATGAGCAGCTCCGGCAGCAAACCTGTACCGCCACACTCCCCAAACGCATCGAGATACAAACAGGCCTCCGTAGGGTTGGCGTCGTAGTTGCAAGCTTCCTGATCGATGCAATCGTCGTTGCTGTCCCAAATGCCATCCAAATCTGAGTCCACAGAACCAAACAATCCAAGAATGGCCAACACATCCGACACCCCAATCGCACCATCAGGCTCGGCGTCAGGTTGGTAGCCGCAGTCGGTTTGGGCTGAGGCCATGAAAGCGCAGGCCATAGCGAGAGAAAAACAAAAATGCCTCATATGAAGTGAATCGATCATGGATTGGCAATCGTTGCTGCTTCTTTTAAAGGTACGTCAAAAGCACAACATGGGAGTTGACACAGGTCAAAAACACGCGAGGTTGAGCCGCAAGTCAATCCTGACCGTCTGGAAAAATCTTCCCAGGATTCAGGATGCCTTTGGGATCGAGCACACCCTTGATGCCTTTCATCAAGGCAAGCTGTTGGGGGGAACACGCGAGGTCCATGAAGTTCTTTTGGACAAAGCCAATGCCATGCTCACCACTGAGGGTGCCGCCCAACGTGACCACTTCCGCGAACAGTTTCCTGATGGCCTCTTCCAATGTGTGGTTCCAAGTTTGGTCGTCCAAGTCGTCGCGCAAAATGTTGATGTGCAAATTCCCATCGCCTGCGTGGCCATAACAAATGGACCGAAAGCCATGCGATTCTCCCAGGGCCTTGACTTTGGCAAGCAACCTCGGCAAGTGCCCCCTGGGCACGACGGTGTCTTCTTCTTTGTATGTGCTGGCCGCCTTCACCGCCTCTCCAACTCGCCGACGCAAGAACCAAAGCGCATCCTTTTCTGCGGCGGATTCCGCGAACAAGATGTCCCCAGCCCCGTGCGCCTCAAGCACAGGCATGATCCGTTCGCATTGAGGCATCAACTCCTCTGGTGTGAAGCCGTCCACCTCAATGAGCAAGTGCGCCTCGTCTTGGGAGCCAAGCGCAGGCTCGTGGGTGCCTGTGAATGCCTGTGCGAGCAGAATGGCATCTCGCTCCATGAATTCGAGGGCACTGGGCATTGCACCCGCTTGGAAAATGGCTGCCACGGCCGCGCATGCAGAGGCAGCCGATTCGAACGGCACAAGCATCAACGCCTGATGCCTTGGCAACGGGAGCAGCTTCAACGTGGCCCTCGTGATGATGCCAAGGGTGCCCTCACTCCCGACCATGAGCTGGGTGAGGTTGTAACCCGTGGAGTTCTTGAGGGTGTTCGCGCCAGTCTCAATGACAGTACCATCGGCGAGCACCACCTCGAGATTCAAGACCCAGTCTTTTGTGACGCCATACTTCACAGCCCTGGGACCGCCACTGTTTTCTGCCAGGTTGCCGCCAATGGTGCAAGTCCCTCGTGACGCGGGATCGACGGCATACATCAACCCATGCTCGGCCGCGGCATTCGACAACACCTCCGTGATGACGCCCGGCTCCACAATCGCTTGGTGATTGACCGTGTCAATGGACACAATGTTGTTCATCCGTCGCATCGAAAGGGCAATGCCGCCTTGCACCGGCAACGCACCGCCGCTCAAACCCGTACGCGCCCCTCCTGCCGTGACAGGCACGCCGTGCCGATTTGCCCAGGCCAAAATCGCCGACACCTCCACCGTCGTCTCGGGCTCCATCACCACATCCGGCAGGAACAACAAATCCTCTGTCTCGTCGGACCCATGAGCAGTCCTTGAATCTGGGCTCCAGTGCACCCTCGCTTCTCCGACCATGGACGCCAGTTCTTGACGCGCTTCTTGAAGCACGTTTTGGACTGGAGTCAAGGATGCAGTCGATGCAGGTTCCATTCGGGTTGCGTTATCTTGGGCGCTCGTCAAAAGTAACCTGACGAACAAACACCTTTTTTCCCTGAGAATGGAACTTATCAAACGAGGAGCGATGGTGGCCTTTTGCATGGCGTTGTTGGCCCAAACCACAACCTTCCAAGCGCAAGAAGCGCGATTCACCAACGAGGCGATTTGGGCAAGCGGCACCTTCCGCACCGAATACGTTTGGGGCATCCGATCCATGGCCGACGGCAAGCACTACACCACCCAAGAATACAGCGAAAACGAAGGATCTTGCATCGTCAAGTGGTCGTACAAGACCGGGCGTGTCGTGGACACGCTGCTGACCTCCAACGTGGCATTTGGCGACGCTCGGGAATTGTTTGGTGGTTACGAATTCAGCAGCGATGAGCGCTTTGTGGTGTTGACCACGGCGAGCGAAGGCCTATACCGTCATTCGTTTTATGCCAACTTCTACGTCTACGACTTTGAGTCAGAAAGCGAGGCTCGTCCCATCACTGACTTCAGCCTTGGCAAACAGCGACTGGCCCAGCTTTCTCCCGCTGGAGACAAAGTGGCCTTCGTCCGCGACAACAACATCTTCATTTCTGACCTCGCGACTGGCGCTGAATTCCAAGTCACCGACGATGGCGAGACCAACGCCATCATCAACGGTGCGACGGACTGGGTGTACGAGGAGGAATTTGGGGACGACCAGGGATTGTTTTGGAATGCGGATGGCTCGCGTTTGGCCTACCTCAAGTTCGACGAAAGCAATGTGCGAGAATTTCACATGCCTGTCTACGGATCCCTCTACCCGGATCCCTACACGTTCAAATACCCCAAGGCGGGAGAGGACAACAGCGAGGTTTCCGTGCACATCTATTCCCTGCAGAACAGCGTGAACAAAGCCGTGGCGGTTCCCAAATCCGCTTACTACATCCCGCGCATCAAATGGACCAACGATGCCGAGACCCTGTGCATTTTCACCATGAACCGCCACCAAAACGACCTGCGGTTGTTGTTGACCGACGGTGAATTCCCCAACAATCGTCTCGGCACCAAGGAGGTGTTCAAGGAAACCTGCAACACGTACATCGACATCAACGACAACCTGACCTTCCTCGCCGACGGCCAGTCGTTTGTGATGACTTCAGAGCGTGACGAGTACAACCACATTTACAAGTTCGATTTCGCGGGCAACGCCACTCAATTGACAAAAGGCGCATGGGACGTGGTGGACGTGTTGGGATTTGACGCGAAGCGCAAGAGGGTGTACTTCACCTCTTCCATGGAAGGCGCCACCCAAAAGCACACGAGTTATGTCGACCTACGCGGTCGCGTCACCACCCTGGACAACACCCCGGGCACCCACAGCGACGACTTCTCGAACAGCTTCGATTACAGCATCCACCAGCACAGCACCGCCAACACCCCACCGGTGTACACCCTGCGCAACAGCCAAGGCAAGGTCATCCGCACCTTGAAGGACAACGCAAGCCTCCGGGAAACGTTGGCCGAACACGGCGCGGTGGACAAGGAATTCTTCACGTTCACCAACGATGCTGGTGTGGAACTGAATTGCTGGAAGATGCTCCCGCAGGACTTCGATCCCACCAAGCAATATCCCGTCTACGTGGCCATTTACGGAGGCCCTGGTGCAAACACCGTCACCGACAGCTGGGGGGGCACCACGTTCATGTGGCAGCAGTTCCTCGCCCAGGAAGGCTACATCGTGGTTTCTTGCGATCCACGCGGCACCCAATTCCGTGGACGCGAATTCGAGCACAGCACCTACAAGGAGCTCGGCAAGTTGGAGACCAAGGACTTCATTGACCTCGCTGAACACCTCGGCACCTGGGAATACATCGATGCAGGGCGCATTGGCATTCAAGGCTGGAGCTACGGGGGGTTCATGACGCTGCTGTGCATGACCAAGGGTGCGGACGTCTACAACGCCGGCATCAGCGTGGCACCCGTGACCAACTGGCGCTATTACGACACCATCTACACAGAGCGTTTCATGCGCACGCCGCAAGAAAACGAAAGCGGTTACGACGACAACAGCCCCGTGAACCACGCGGACAAACTCGAAGGCTCCCTCCTTCTCGTCCACGGTTCAGGCGACGACAACGTCCACTACCAAAACTCCATGGAGATGATCAATGCGCTTGTGGCGGAAAACAAGGACTTTGACTTTTTTGTCTACCCCGACCGCAACCACGGCATTTACGGCGGAAACACCCGCCTGCACCTCTTCAACATGATGATGGACTTCGTGAAGGAACACTTCTGACCCATCTTATGACTTCGAACACACAAAACCCTCAAAACACCTGATCTCATGGCCCAATTGAAACTTGCCGCAGGGCACCCGCAAGGCTTGATGACCCTCTTCTTCTCGGAGATGTGGGAGCGTTTCTGTTACTACGGAATGCGCGTGCTCTTGACGTTGTTCCTCGTGAAATCCCTCCTGAAAGGCGACGCCGATGCCGCCCTCATCTACGGTGCGTACACCGCTCTGATTTACGCCGCGCCTGTGCTCGGAGGAAAGATGGCCGACCAGTACCTCGGCTACCGCTATGCCATTCTCCTCGGCGCTGTCATGATGGCCATCGGGGAATTCCTCATGGTCGGCGGCGCCCTTGGTGGGCCTGACGCCATTGCCACGAGTGAAATGCTCATGCTGTTTGGCATGGGCGCCCTCATTGTCGGGAACGGTTTCTTCAAAGCCAACATCTCCACCATCGTCGGAAAGCTCTATGAAGACAACGACCCACGTCGCGATTCGGGCTTCACCATCTTCTACATCGGCATCAACATTGGTGCACTTCTTGCCACCACCGTGGTGGCCTTTGTCGGGGAAACCTACGGATTTGAGTATGGCTTTGGCTTGGCTGGCATTGGCATGTTGGCTGGCCTTTTCATTTTCTGGAACGGTCGCGACAACTACGCTGCGGCACCTGGCCTCGACATCACTGAGGAAGGCCACAAGCAAGCCGGTCCGCTGAAGATGTACCAGTGGATTTCTGTGGGCTCACTCGCCCTCATCCCGGCGTGTTACTTCCTGATCAGCCAAAACGACTGGATGAAATACCTCCTCACCGGGCTTCTGGTGTTGGTGGCCATCTCCCTCATCCGTGCGGGCATCAGGGAAGGCGCCATGTGGCGTGACCGTATGATTGCCTTGGTGATTTTCATGGTAATCAACATCGTGTTCTGGGCATGCTTTGAGCAGGCCGGAACCTCACTCACCCTCTTTGCCGACCGCAACGTGAGCCGTGAAATCTTCGGCTGGACGATGCCCGCATCCATGACGCAGTTCTTCAACCCTGCGTTCATCATCATCTTCGGATCGATCTTCTCAGTGATGTGGGTCAAGCTGGACCAAATCGGCAAAAACCCGAGCATCCCCATGAAGTTTGCCTTGGGCATTCTTCAATTGGGTGCTGGCTTCCTCATCACTTTGGTCGGGCTCCAATTTGCCAATGAAGAAGCGATGGTGCCCCTGCTGACCTTGGTGTTTCTCTACCTATTGCACACGACGGGCGAGCTCTTCCTCTCTCCCATTGGCTTGTCCACGGTGACCAAACTCGCGCCCAAAAGCATGGCTGGAACCGCCATGGGCGGATGGTTTCTGTCCTTTGCCATCGCCAACTACGCGGGCGGTTTGATTGCCTCGTTGACAGGTGGTCACGGCGACTCAGGCGAAGAAGTGACTGCCGCTGCGGGACTGGTGAAGTACACCGACGTGTTCGCCACCATTGGATGGACGTGCGTGGGCATTGCCGTACTGATTGCCTTGCTCAGCAAGCCACTCAACAAGTTGATGCACGGCGTGAAGTGATTCACACCAAACCCACAAGAATCCCAAAAGGCGCCTCCGGGCGCCTTTTTTCTTGCGATATTGCACCCATGAGAACAACACTCTTGACCTTGGCCCTGGTGATGGCGGGTGGTTTGGCTTGGGGCCAAGCGGCGAGCATCAATTGGATGTCCCTCGAAGAGGCCGTGGCTGCGCAACAAAAAGAGCCGCGCAAAATCATGATGGACGTCTACACCAAGTGGTGTGGCCCCTGCAAAATGATGATGGCCAACACCTTCACAAACGCCAACGTCATTGAATACATCAATGCCAACTATTACGCGGTGAAGTTCGATGCCGAATCTCCCGATCCCGTGACGTTCCAAGGCAACGAGTTCACAAACCCCACCTACGACCCCAATCGCCGAGGCCGCAATGGCGTGCATGAGTTGTCACGTGCTTTGAAGGTGAATGCCTATCCCACCCTTGTTTACTTTGATGAAGAGGCCAACGTCATTGCCCCCATCAGCGGGTACAAACAACCCAGTCAAATGGAACTCTACCTGAAGTTTTTCAACGAGGCATGGGCTGCTGGCTTTGATCAAGCTGCGTGGGAAACGTACAGAGACAACTTCGAGTACACGTGGCGCTGATTGCGCCGAAAGCATTGGCTGGTCTCCCAAAACACTTGAAGGCTGCGCTTCCCCTATCTTTGGGCTCCCTGCACGGAGCCCTTTCTTTTGGTTTGGACTTGACAATGCAGGTTTGGACACAACTCAAACTGCACACCAACCGCGTCTCAACATGAGTGACAATGCACGCCTTATCCTGGATGGTCAGGAATACGAATTTCCCGTTTTGACGGGTGCCGAAAATGAAAAGGCCATCGACATTTCGAAGCTGCGTGGAACCACTGGGTACATCACCATGGATCCAGGTTTCAAGAATACAGGGTCGACACAAAGCGGCATCACCTACCTCGACGGCGAGAACGGCATCCTGCGCTACCGTGGGTATTCCATCGAAGAGCTTGCAGAGAAAGCGTCCTTCATGGAAGTGGCCTATCTTTTGATTTACGGCGATTTACCCAACAAAAAGGAACTCGACTACTTCAACGACAGCATCACGCACCACACGTTGGTGCATGAAAACATGAAGCGCTTCTTTGATGCGTTCCCACTCGGGGCCCACCCCATGGGCATGTTGAGTTCGATGGTGGCATCCCTCTCCACGTTTTACCCCGAATCCCAAAATCCCAACCGCGACATCACGGACATCGATTTGACGATTCATCGATTGATCGCCAAGATTCCAACCCTTGCGGCACAGGCGTACAAGCACAACGTCGGCTTGCCTACGATGTACCCCAAGAACAACTTGAGCTACGTCGGCAACTTCATGCACATGATGTGGGGCGTCCCGGCGGAGGAATACGAAGTGGACCCCATCATTGAGTCCGCATTGAACAAGTTGTTCATCCTCCACGCCGACCACGAGCAAAACTGCTCCACCTCGACGGTGCGTGTGGTCGGTTCTTCGCAGGCCAACTTGTACAGCAGCGTATCTGCCGGAGTGTCTGCGCTTTGGGGGCCGTTGCACGGCGGTGCGAACCAGGCGGTCATCGAAATGCTCGAGGCCATTCGCGCCGAGGGCAGCCCACTCCAATCTTGGATTGACCGGGCCAAGGACAAGACCGACAGCTTCCGCTTGATGGGCTTTGGGCACCGCGTGTACAAGAACTTCGACCCTCGTGCCCGCATCATCAAGAAGGCGGCTGACGAAGTCCTTGGACAGCTCGGCATCGACGACCCTGTGTTGGACATCGCCAAGCAGCTTGAGGAAGTCGCGCTCAACGACGAATACTTCGTCCAACGTGGACTCTACCCCAATGTGGATTTCTACAGCGGCATCATTTACCGTGCACTAGGCATCCCCACTGACATGTTCACCGTGATGTTCGCCCTTGGCCGCCTGCCAGGATGGATCGGCCAATGGAAAGAAATGACCGAGAATCGCGAACCGATCGGCCGACCACGCCAAGTGTACACTGGTGCCAAGCACCGTGGATTTGTGAGCCTCAACGACCGCAAATAAGCGATGGAAGCATTTGTCCAAACTGACGTGGACGATCGAGGTGTCGGAACCATCACCTTCTTCCACCCTGCTTCCAACAGCCTGCCTGGCGCCATCCTTGGTCAACTTGCACAGCACATTTCAGATGCGGGCAAAAACGATGTCATCAACGTCATCGTGCTTCGTTCTGGTGGAGACCGAGCGTTCTGTGCTGGCGCGAGCTTTGACGAACTTGTGGCCATTTCCAACGAACAAGAGGGGTTGGCCTTCTTCAATGGATTTGCATTGGTCATCAACGCCATTCGGACCTGCCCCAAATTTGTCATTGGTCGTGTTCAAGGCAAAACTGTTGGCGGCGGTGTAGGCATCGCATCCGCTGTGGATCACTGCTTCGCAACGAAGTACGCCTCCATCAAGTTGTCCGAACTTGCCATCGGCATTGGCCCCTTTGTCGTGGGACCCGCCGTGGAGCGCAAAATGGGGGTGTCCGGCATGGCCACCTTGGCGGTGGACGCACGCAGCTGGAAATCCGCCGAGTGGGCAGCGAACCATGGTTTGTACGCCGAGGTCTTTGAATCCGCAGACGACATGGACGTTGCTGTAGACCGTTTGGCTCAAGAGCTCGCCGCAAGCAATCCGGAAGCGATGACAAACTTGAAGCGGATCCTGTGGGAAGGCACTGAGCATTGGGACACGCTGCTCGCAGAACGGGCGGCCATCTCCGGCAAGCTCGTGTTGAGCGAGTTCACCAGGAATGCGATCGCGGCCTTCAAGGCCTGAGCAACGCTCCTCCTTTCTGTTTGAACGTCAGAATCGAGTGTCCCGCGTCCACCCAGCCATAAGCACCAGGGAAATTTGTGGTGGCGATGTTGAATCTTTCAACGTTGGACGACCAAAGAAGCATGCCCCATGCCAGCGCTGGCGGACAGCTGAACATGGTACGTTCCGGCTGCCCAAGCTGACACATCCATCGTCCAAGAGGATCGCCCCGGGACTGATTGTTGGAACATGGCTCTTCCTGAAGCGTCGAAGATGTGAAGTTCAACATGCTCCAGCCAAATTGGCCATTGCAAATGCATCACCTCAGCAGCTGGGTTTGGCATCACGCTGAACACCACTGACTCCAAACCGAACAATCCCGATGCGTCTGACACAGCATATGGACCTCCTTCGATTTGGCATCCGTTGCCATC
>JAYZBB010000046.1:0-68966 GCA_036339415.1 Bacteroidota bacterium
CGCTGTCGAGTGGTGACCCGGTGTTTTCATGGCGAAGACCTTGGTGGCTTCTGGTGTTGGGAGTGATGCTCGGGTTTGGGCTTCTTCAAGAACAATCAAAGATCAAAGTCAACCATTATTTGCGCGTGGGAGATGCCGCGAATTTTTGGGACAATGACGCGGAAAATCGCAGGACATGGTGGGATGCCCACGCGCCAATTGGCAGACACAATTTTTACGTCAGTCGCACCACCTGGAGTTTGTTCCACGGTTTGACGCGGCAGCAAATTGTGGCGTTCAAGTGGGGGATGTCGGCCGCGATCCTCTTCATGTTCTTCTTGCTGGATGTGATGTTGTTGCGGGCCACTCAGGTTGGCGAGAGGGTGCCGTGGCTCCTGCTGATCTATGCCGTAGCTGGCGTGCCTTTGGTGGGGCTTGCCTTCTCGAAACCAGGCGAAGCATGGTATGCTTTGGCCAGAGACATGTTGGGTTTTCTTCAGTCCCCACTGCCATCGCTCTTGGTCGTTCTTGTGCCGTTGTTTCTCGACCGGATGAATGTGACCTCTGATGCATCCGATTGAATCTTGTCAATGCGCATGATTCGCTCGGGAATGTGCACCTTTGGCCCAAAGAAAGCAACATGCCCTCGCCTCTCCTCGATCGCCTTCAGAACGACTTGTCTCGTTTGACCTTGACAGACGATGCGCGTGTTTGGGTGTACATCGCAGACCGCAGTTTGACAGTCGCAGAATGTGCTTTGGTGGAGCGGCATCTTCAGGTGTTCACCAAAGGATGGGCGGCCCACGGCAAGCCTTTGAATGCCCAAACCGCGATTGTGGCCTCCCAAATTCTGATTCTTGCCCTCGACGAGTCTGGCCAGGCGGCGACGGGTTGCAGCATTGACGCCTCTGTGTCGATGCTCAAGCAAATCTGCGACCTGGCGCCGAGCCTCAATGAGCTGGACCTGTTTGATCGCTCCTGGGTGCTTTATGCTACCGCGGATGATCCTCAACATTGGTGCAGGGCGAAACTGCATGATTTTTGGGCGATGCGGAAGGCAGGACGTCTTGACGATGATGTGTTGATTGTCGATTCGACAGTGTCCAATGTGGGTGCGTTGCGTGGTGCTTTTGTGAAGCGACTCGCAGACTCCTGGCACACCCACATGTGGTGAGTCAGGCCAGACCTCGGAGCCCCGTGTCGGGTCTTGCATACTGGTCTGAGGAACAGGTGTTTAGGGTGTTTTTTGACGATGAAAAGGGAATAATGGCCGACCAAAGCGGGGATGACACCGTTAAATTTTCATTCACAAACGTTGGTTTTTTCGCAATGCACGGCTACATTCGTCACCTTGCAAAGTGCGCATTGTCGACCATTGAGAATGCCATGGAGCAGGCAACCTCTCTCTCCAGGGCGCGTCAATTTTAAATGACAGAGGCACTGGAATGAAGGGTTGACAACCAGAAAACAATTGTTTGTATAAACCAAAACCTGTTCTAATGTTCAACATGTACACGAAGTTGGCAACCGCTCTGGGAGCGTTTGCACTTCTCTTCTCTACTGGGGCTTGGGGTCAGTGTGCTGATGGCGAAATCTCCGTCGATTACACCATCACACCAGGATCTTATCCCAGCGAAATTACTTGGCAGCTCAACGATGCCGATGGAAACAACCTATTCCTTGATGGAGGCGCCGTCACTCCTGGATGGTCTGGAAGCACGGGCGCTTGGTGCTTGGCTCCGGGCGATTACACATTCATCGGCTCAGACTCCTATGGCGATGGATGGAACTTTGCGACAGCCTCTTTTTCGGTAGGTGGCACCTTGATCGCAAATTTCGATCTCACCGGCGACGAGTGCGATGGTCCGGACTGTTCTGAAGCGATCACATTCACTGTGAGCTCCGATGTACCTGGTTGCACTGATGCATCGGCAGGGAACTACAACGAAAACGCCACCACCGACGACGGTTCTTGTTGCTTCGACAACATCGTTACCATCAACCTCTTCGACCAGTTTAGTGACGGTTGGACATTTGGTGGTACCTGGGGTGGTATTGTCATCGACGGAGATTCTACTGAATTTGTTGGAGGTCCTTCTTTGTCTTTCGATGTCTGTCTCCCAGACACATGCCTCGACGCACAAATTAGCATCCCGACGTATGGAGCGGAAGGATCCTGGAATATCACCCAAGATGGAGTGATATTGAACTCAGGTTCTGGCTCAGGAGGAGACTTCAGTGGCTCATTCTTCATCTACGCAGGTACTGGGGATTGCATTGTTTACGGATGCCTCGACCCAGCAGCTTGCAATTTTGACGCAGAGGCAGGTGTAAATCTCGACAACGGCTCATGTGAATACACGTCGTGTGCTGGTTGCACAGACCCAACAGCCTGCAACTATGACCAAGAAGCAACGCTCGAGAACGGCAGTTGTGACTTCTCTTGCATTGGCTGTCTCGACCCGAACGCTTTGAACTATTGTGGAGATTGCACCATTGGCGATCCTGAGTCGTGCATCTCTTGCCCAGGGATCCAATACCAATTCACAATTTTCGACCAGTACAGCGACGGAATTTGCTGCGCCTACGGTGAAGGTTCTTACTCTGTGACGCTCAATGGTGAGTTGGTCGCATCAGGTGGTGACTTTGGCGCGAGTGAAACATCGACTTTCTGTGCTGAAGATACCTCGGCGTGTGTGCTTGTGAATCTCATCCCGGACGACTGGCCTGGTGAAACTACTTGGGAATTGATCAATGCTGTGACGGGTGAGCTCATCCTCTCAGGTGACGGTACAGAGGGTTCTTTCGGAACAGCTGGATGCACAGGAGGATGCGCCGATGCGGGAGCGTGCAACTACGATGCCACCGCCGACTTGGATAACGGATCTTGTGACTACTCTTGCTTGGGTTGCACTGATGATGCAGCAGCCAACTACAATCCAGATGCCACGGAGGACGACGGTGGTTGTGTCTACTGCGACCCTGGAACGTTCATTTTGACTGTGGACATGACCGACAGCTACGGTGACGGATGGGGTAACGGTGATGGCGCCATTGACCAATACGGCATCTTCAACGACGATGGTACAGTCTACACTGGATCTTTGGATTCTGCCTTCGCCGGTGACGGGCTGACCACAGGTACGGACGTGCTTTGTTTGGCTCCTGGATGTTACACCTTCGAAATCACTGGGCAGGTTGATCCATCTGAAATCAGCGTGACGTTGACAGATGAATTTGGCACTGAGTACGGCACCATTGGTGCTCCATCGATCTATGGGATTGATTTCACATTGACTGGACAATGCAGCATCGAAGGTTGCACGGACGACATCGCCAACAACTACAATCCTTCTGCGAGCATTGACGATGGCTCTTGTCAATCTCCACCTGCCAACGATCGCATTGAAAATGCGGAAGCTCTTGCGTGCGACTTGTCTGTGACAGGCACAGTTCAATACTCGAATGACGAGGGTGCCGCTGGTTTGGCGTTCGGTCAATTCACGACAGGTGGCACAGATGTGTGGTACGTGATCAACTCTGATGCAGATCAGCAAATCACTGTCACCACCTGTGGTACGCCTAGCAACGTTGGCGAAGAGACGGATTACGTTCAAATCACAGGCCTTAACATCTACACCCAGGATGCGGAGGGCAACTTGACACCCATTGCAAACAACGCCATCGGGTGTGAAACAGGGTCTCTCAGCACAGTGACATGGACTGCGTCCACAGGTCAGGACTACTACATTCGCGTAGAAGCCTACAATGGAAATGAGTTCGTGATCTCTGCATCTTGCAACCCGGATCAGAGCACGTCTCCATCAAACGATGATTGTGAAGGAGCTGTCGCGATGGTGTATGACGTAACGTACACAGAATCCCTTTGTGGCGCGAATGCCGAAGAGATTAACCTCCCATGGGAAGGAGGCGGAACTGCCTACGGAGTGTACTATACAGTGAACAGTGGAGACTACGACTCATTCGAATACAACGCCACCAACTTGTCCAACGACAACCTTGGTTGGGCCATGCTGTTGGGCAACGAATGTGGCGACCTTGAACCATTTGTTGGCAACGTTGTGACAGGGACCATTGCTGGTTCTGTGTCTGAATTCATCATCCTGGAGCCAAACACTGATTACTACTTTGTGATTTGGACGGACGATCAGAGCTTGTGTGGTGATTATACGTACACAATCAATGGAATTTACTTGGGCTGTACAGACGAAGCTGCCAACAACTACGACACGCAAGCCACAGAGGACGACGGCTCTTGTGACTACTCTGGTGTGTCACCGCTGAACGACACTTGTGGCGATGCCATCGTTTTGGCGTGTGATACTGTGATCAGCGGTACCACAGGTGGCGCCACGGCTGTGGACGCACCCAATGCGATTGCTGGATGTGACCCTGCGCCAGGTACAGGTGTATGGTACAGCTTCTTGGGTGATGGTCAAATCCACACGTTGAGCACGTGCGGTTCTTCCATCGACTCGAAAATCAACTTGCTTTCAGCAGACACTGTTTGCGGTCAATTCACTTGCATTGAGACCGCAAACTCTTCTGACGGGAACGGCATCTGCTCAATTTTCGACGGGGATGACGTGAACATCACCTTCACTTCTGAGGCAGGGGTTCAATACTACGTTTACGTAAGTGCGCAGGACCAAGACAACGACCCAACAACTGACGACAACGGGACCTTCGAGTTGTCATTCACATGCACACCAGTTGTTGACGGATGCACTGATCCTGGCGCCTGCAACTACGATGCGGACGCCACTCAAGACGACGGTAGTTGTGAGCTGTTTAGCTGCTTGTGTCCTGAGAGCACTGGTGGAAATGCATTGCAATTCAACATGTACGATTCATACGGCGATGGCTGGGACATTGCGAACTATGTCATCACTGATTTGAACAGCGATACAGTGGCCTCCGGAAACTTGAACGATGCGTTGATTGCCGTCGACGTAGACAACATTGCAGGAAATGACAGTGGTTACGACCTCTTGTGCTTGCAGGATGGTTGTTACATCATCACCGTGGATGGTGGAAACTGGCCAAGTGAAGTTTCTTGGGAGGTGCTGGCATCGGATGGTACCCTATTGGCTTCTGGCGGTCCAACTGATGGCCTCTCTCTTTCTCTTGGAGGTGCAGTCTGTGGTTGCACTGACACAGGTGCTTGCAACTACGACGCAACTGCTACAAGCAACGATGGCTCTTGCGAGTACGATTCTTGCGGAGGTTGCACCGATCCCGCAGCTTGCAACTTCGACTTCGCTGCGATCATCGACGATGGCTCTTGCTGCACAGACAATTGCGTGACTGTGAATTTGAGCGACAGCTACGGTGACGGATGGAACGGTGCGATCTACATCCTGACCAGTGTCGATGGCACTGAGATTGGAACTGGAACCATCGAAGCAGGAAGCGCTGCAAGCGATACATACTGCGTGCCGAATGGTTGCTACATCATCGAAGTGACAGAAGGAGGTTACCCAGATGAAATCAGCTGGGATGTTGACGGTGCGTTTGGAGGATTTGTCCTCGGAGGAGCTGGTGAAGTGGTGACCTTCAATGTTGGTTCTGGTGACCAATGTGTTGCGGGCTGT
Source organism: Bacteroidota bacterium (assembly GCA_036339415.1). Taxonomy (GTDB): domain Bacteria; phylum Bacteroidota; class Bacteroidia; order Flavobacteriales_D; family Sanyastnellaceae; genus UBA11663. Next base: position 5,595 of record JAYZBB010000046.1, read on the forward strand.
GACATCGCTTGTGCGTGCAACTACGATCCGGATGCGACCATTTCTGACGTGTCAACGTGTGTCTTTGAGGGATGCAGCGGTTGTACCTACGAAGGCGCTCCTCAGTACGATCCAACTGCAACAGCGGATGACGGATCTTGCACGTTCACGTTTGCAAACCCATGTCCTGCTGACTTGAACGAAGATGGCTCGGTCTCTACGGCTGACTTGCTTGATTTCTTGACTGCGTTTGGTCAGGTATGCCCTGAGTAAGCAGAGCTTTGATATGAAGAAAGGCCCGGCGAAAGCCGGGCCTTTTTGTTTCTTTACGGCCATGAATACGATTCTCATCACAGGCGCTGGCACTGGCATCGGAGCGGCCACGGCAAAGCAGTTGGCATTGCACGAAGGCCTTCGATTGATTTTGGTGGGTCGCAGAAAGGAGAAGCTGGACGAAGTCAAGGCATCCTTGCACAACGGTGGACAGCACGTATCGGTGTCACTCGATGTCTCCAAAGCTCAATGTTTGGTAGAATGGTTGGCAGGGGAAGAAGCTGGGCTCGATCGTTTTCCATTGGTTGGGGTGTTTGCGAATGCGGGTGTAGGGGGACCCAACCATTTTGGGGAGGAGGATCGTTGGGAAGAAATCATCCGGATAAATTTGACGGGAACCTACAACACCTTGTTGGCGTGCAAGCCTTACCTCGAAGCGGCGCCAGGCATCACGCATGCCTTGGTCACAAGCAGTGTGCTTGCACGATTTGGTGTTCCAGGACAGACGGCCTACGTGGCGAGCAAAACGGGATTGCTTGGCTTGATTCGGTCGCTGGCCATTGAATGGTCGCCAAATGGCATCATGGTGAATGCCCTTTGTCCTGGATGGGTTGAAACCGAAATGGCTCAGTCAAGCATTCAAGCCATGGCAGATGCCCAAGGAATTTCGTTTGGGGAGGCAAAGTCACAGCAGGAAGCGCTGTTGCCGGCAGGACGTGTGAGCACCCCAGAAGAAATGTCTCAGTGGGTGGACTTCTTGTTTTCTGGCCTTGCGGAAGGCGATGTGCGTCCACGCTTGGCGACGTTCACTGGTCAAGCCTTGGATGTGAACAGCGGGTCCTGGATGGGGTAAGCGAAGTTGCCTTGGCCTCTCGCACCTGGTGGGTGCGGACTACCTTTGTCCCATGAGACACAACCTCAGTGATGTCAGCGCACTCATCAAAGATCGACGATCGTTCGCCCCGGAGCAATGTTCTGAACGCAAGGTCCACCGCGATGTGGTGGAAGAGATTTTGCGTGCTGCGATTTGGGCGCCGACGCATGGCATGACGCAGCCTTGGCGTTTCACGGTGTTTCAGGAAGATGGATTGGACGAGCTGCGCACGGGCATGCCCAAGTGGTACCAACTTGCCATGGCGGGCCAACAGGTGAACGAAACCAAACTGATCAAGCTCCGGCATCGCTTGGACCGATGCAATTGCGTGATCGGCATCGGCATGGTTCCTGATGTGAATGGGCGAATCTCCCAAGAAGATGAGGAGTGGGCCGTTGCTGCTGCCGTTCAAAACATGCATTTGATGAGCACCGCTTATGGATTGGGGGCCAAATGGACCACTCCATCTTTCATGAGATTGCCGGAGGTCAAGGCCGCCCTCGGACTGCCGGAAGAGGGCAAAGTCATGGGCTTGTTTTTTGTGGGATATCCCGACCGGCCATGGCCAGAGTCGCACCGCTGGCCCCTGGAGTTTGTGACGCGATGGAAGACCAGCGGCGAAGAAGTCACCGTGCACGAACGCAAACCCACGGTTTGATTCCATGAGGTGGGTCAATCATTACACACATCCTGGCGACACGCGTTACCATGTGTTTGTCTTTCGTGAATCCCACCATGCACGTCGGTTTGAGGAACGGTGCGCAGCGGAGGGGATTGCATTCGAGCGGCATGAAGAGGAAGGTGAAGTGATGTTTGGTGTGGCCAAAACTTCGTTCACCGAAGCGTTGAGAGCCAACCATCTCGTGCACGCAGAGTTTCGTTCCCATTTCATTCCTCACAAAGGATGGCGCTGGGGTTTGCTGGTGTTCACTGCGGCGGTTTTGGGTCTGGCACTCATGGGATGGCTTACATCCACAACAGCCCACGGTCAGGTCGAGGCGGGCTTGCCCTGGGAGTTGGATGTCGTTGCGCGCGTGCATGTTCCTATTGACGCGCTGGGCATGGTTCCGACAACCGTCAAAGGTCAGGGAATCGATGCAGTTTGGTCGCCTCGCTTTGGATCAGATGTGGGACTCCGCATCCATCGTCGATTGAAAGATGGATGGACTTTGGGCGGAGGTGTGGAGTGGATTCGTCGAGAACACGACATTGTGGTGGCTTACAGCAACGATTCTCTTGCATTGAGTGCACTGGACTCGTTGCCCGGCATGCGAAGTTTGGCCTATCGAATTCCTTTTCTCGGTGGCATTCGAATCCCGCTTGGGTGGAATGACCTCGAGGTTCAATCGAGCATCGGAGTGAGTGTCGAGTGGAAGACGAGTGAGACCATCGTGAGCCAGCTGGTCCAAACCGAGGGGCAGGATCACATCGTTCAGGCCTACCAAGGCCGCGCCCGTTACGTCACCATGCCCGTCATTGCAGAGATCGGGATTCAACGCCGGGCCACGAGGAAACAACCTGGGTGGTATTTGGGCTGGCATTGGTCAAGTCCCATCGGTCGCAGTGCATGGGCGGAAAACACGTGGTCCTCGGGTTCCACAGCCGGGATTGCCCGCAGTTTTCTCAATTTGGTCAACACTGGTGTTGACATTCGGTTGGTCTTGCCTGAATGACCACAACAAAGCCCACCGAGGTGGGCTTTGTCTGTTTTCTGTGCGGGAGCAGTTGTCACATGGCCTTGGCCACGAGGTTGAAGCCGACAGTGAAGGTGTCGTGAATGAGATTGTCGCCTAGATTGTCGAAGAACGTGCCCGATCCGTACTTCACATCAAATTCGGCGCGGTTCAAGATTGCGGATCCCGCCACAGAAAAGGCGTCGGCTGTGGTGGTCACTTTGGCATCGAACGTGACGCTTTTGGTGATGCCTCGAATGGTGAAATCTCCTGTCACTGAGTGCGTGACTTCGGCAGAGGCGTCCTTCAAAGGTGTCAAATTCCGGAGAGTGAAAGAACTTGTTTTGTGTTCGGACACATTGAAAAAATCGTCGCTGTTGAGGTGACCCACAAGTTTGTTGGCCCATTCACCTTTCAAGTCTGTGCAGGCGATGGTTTGCATGTCGACAATGACGTTTGCAGAAGTGAGGTTGCCGTCGGTGACAGATAATTAGCCATTGGCAAGGTCGACAGTGCCCATGTGTTCGCCCGTGACTTTTGTCGCGTGCCATGTCACAGTAGAGGCAGACGCGTCCACCTTGTATCGCGTGGTGCCCGCATTGTCGCTGTCGACGCAGGTCGAGGCTGTCAGGGTCAGTGCCCATGAGGCACAAAGGGTGATGATGGTGTTCATGGGGTGTGGTTGTTTGTGTTGAGTCAAATGTGTTCTTCGTTCCAGTTGTCGAGAATGTGAAGGACTTGGCGAGTGTCGTTCGTGAACCAGACGTTGTCCAATGAAGACATTTCTCGGTCCACGATGTTCATGAGTTCTTCCGTGAGTTGTTGTCCAAATGGTGTCAAAACGATGTGAACGAACATCGCCCCACCAGGTGGCGAGGCGACGGAGAACGGATTCCGAGGAATCAGGATTGAAGCGCTTCTCTCACGAATTGAGAAATGACCTTGCCTTCTGCCTGGCCAGCCATGGCTTTGGATGCCAGTCCCATCACTTTGCCCATGTCGGCCATGGAGGACGCACCGGTTTGAGCAATGATCTCGGTCACGCGAGACTTGATTTCATCTTCTGAAAGTGCGGCAGGAAGAAATTCTTGAATGACAACCGCCTGCGCATCTTCTTCAGCGGCCAATTCTGGCCGTCCTTGATCGCGGTACAAGGCTGCAGTTTCCTTTCGCTGTTTGAGCAATTTGCTCAGGATGGACATTGTCACCTGGTCATCAATGTCCTCGTTGGCGCCTTCTTTGGTCGCCTCAATCATGATTTTGCTTTTGATGTCGCGCAATGCGGCGAGCCTGTCGCGGTCTTTGGCGCGCATGGCATCCTTGATGCCCTCAGAAATGGAGGTGGCCAGCGTTCCCATCAGTCGACGTTGTCGTGGAGGAATGGGTTGTCGTTTTTCAGCTCAAATCGACGGTTGCCTTCTTCGTCAATTTCTTCATTCACCCTCATTCTGCTGACTTGCGACTCTGAACTTTGCGGAGTGTCTTCGATCGACACGTTTCGGCGCTTGTATGCGGGCTCATTTTCCAGGTCGGCAATGCGTCCAGGCAAATTCAACTTGCTTTTGAACTCAGCCAAGCTTCGAGTGATTTGGCGCTGGCGTTCTGCAAATGCTTCACGAGACGGTTGAACCGACGGTGTTGTCTCTGATGCCTGTGCTGTTTCTGACGAAATGTTCTCGATGGATTGTGCCGAATTTGAATCATCTTCCTTGTTGTTTGTCAAGGAAGCCTGAGGTGTCAAATCTTCTGGTTCAGGAACGTCGTCAAGGTTGTAGATGATGAATTCCTCGTTCGTTGTGACGTCATTTTTGGAAACATCTGTGTTCTCGACCTGGCTGGCAGGGTTGGAGACCTCGTCAATGGCATGCGCCTCTTTGTGGGTCAAACTGTCCTGCGGCAATGCGGCCTGCGTTTCTTGAGAGGGCACCGCGGATTCGACAACGTCTTCGGTGGGAGCGAACAAGTCCTTTTGGGGCGCGGCAACGTCCCATTTGTTCTTGTCAATGTTGCCAGAGTGCTCTTCTGTCTTGATGAAAGGTTCGACTTCTGGTGTTGGAACAACGGGAGGAACATTGGCTTCCGGAGTTTCCTGTGACTGGTCGTCGAGCCACACCTTCTTGGGACCAGACATGGATTGGTTGTTGTCCAGCTCCGCGGCATCAAAGCCCGTTGCGATGACGGTCACACAGAGGTCCTCTCCCAGATTTTCATCCGTTCCATAGCCCCAGATGACTTCTGCTGTTTGTCCGGCTGCTTCTTGGATGTGATCCGTGATTTCCATGATCTCGTCCATGAGAATTTCTTCGGTTCCGAAGGTGATGTTCAGCAACACAAAGTTGGCACCCGTGATGTCGCTGTCATTCAGGAGCGGGCTTTCAAGGGCATCGCTCACGGCTTTGTGTGCTCGGCCTTGGCCGGACGCACTGCCTGATCCCATGATCGCTCTGCCGCTGTCGCGCATGACTGTGTTGACATCGTTCATGTCGACGTTGATTTCCCCTGTCAACGTGATGACCTCAGCGATGCCTTTTGCCGCAGTACAGAGGATTTGATCGGCATTGGCAAAGGCACTTCGGATGGTTTGATTGCCAAACAATTCCCTGAGTTTGTCGTTGCGAATGATGAGCAGTGTGTCAACGGCTTCGCGCATGGCCGCAAGACCGTCCGAGGCCTGCTGATTTCTTCGTCGACCTTCGAATTGGAAGGGGACGGTCACAATCCCAACGGTGAGGATGCCTCGCTCTTTGCATGCTTGTGCAATGATGGGAGCAGCTCCAGTGCCCGTGCCTCCGCCCATGCCAGCGGTGACGAAGACCATGCTCGTGTCGCTTCCCAGAAGCGAGGTGAGTTCATCCAAACTTTCGATGGCGGCATTTTTGCCCACTTCCGGCAACGAACCCGCCCCTTGACCTCCTGTCAGCGTCGCCCCCAATTGAACCTTGCGAGGCACGGGGCTGATGTCAAGCGCTTGAGCGTCCGTGTTGCAGACAATGAAGTCTACGCCAGTGATGCCTTGCTCAAACATGGTGTTGACCGCGTTTGAACCTCCTCCACCGACACCGATGACTTTGATTGGAGAATTCGTGGATTGGGGAATGTTGAATTGCATGGGATGGGATTTTCTTGGGGGAGGGGTAAAGGGACGTTCAGGCGAGGTCTTCGGTCTCAAACCAATGTTTGACACTCTGCATGAATTTTTGGATGCCAAGGCTTGGCAAGGCAACGCGGTCGTTCGTCTCTGACGGTTCGTCAATGGTTTTCGCACGCAGGCGATCGTATCCCTTGATCACGAGGCCCACCCCCGTGGAGTAGGACGGAATGGACGTGTCATCAGGGGCATTGGAAATGTGCTCGCCGGGGAATCCGAGACGGCAATCCAGGCCTGTGACGAATTGAAAGAGCTGAGTGACGTGTTTGAGTTGCGACCCGCCACCGGTCAAGACGATGCCGCCGATCAACTGATCCCCGAAGCCAGAGCTCCGAATTTCGTAGTGCACGTGTTCAATGATTTCAGTCATGCGCGCCTCGATGATTTGGGAGAGGGTCTTCAAGGCAATCTCCTTCGGCTTTCGTCCCGTCAACCCAGGGATGCACACAATCTCATTGGACTTGGTTTCTTGGGACAACGCAGAGCCAAATTTTTTCTTCAGTTGTTCTGCCTGACGCTTCATGATTTGGCATCCCTGACGGATGTCATCGCTGATCACATTGCCGCCGAAAGGAATCACAGCCGTGTGGCGGATGATGCCGTCTTGGAAGATGGCAATGTCCGTGGTGCCGCCGCCAATGTCCACCAATGCGACACCGGCCTCTTTCTCTTCTTCGGAAAGCACCGAAGCGGCGGAAGCAAGTGGTTCGAGGATGAGCTGATCCACTTCAAGCCCCGCTTTGCGGATGCACTTGTAAATGTTTTGAGCTGCAGCCATCTGCCCAGTGATGATGTGGAAGTTCGCTTCAAGTCGCACGCCTGACATCCCAACCGGGTCTTTGATGCCCTGCTCGTTGTCCACGGTGAATTCCTGGGGAATGACATGCAGGATTTCTTCGCCGGGCTGCATCACCAGTTTGTGCATGTCTTCGATGAGCGCATCGATGTCGGCTTGGCCAATTTCGGATTCGAGATTCTCCCTTGTGATGAGTCCTCGATGCTGCAGGCTTTTGATGTGCTGCCCCGCGATGCCTACGTTCACCAGCCGAATTTGTGCGCCGACTTTTTGTTCCGCTTCTTGAACAGCCTGCTTGATGGAGGCCACCGTACGATCGATGTTGGCCACGACGCCACGGGAAACTCCCACCGACTCGCTTCGACCGTAGCCAAGAAGTTCAATTTTTCCGAACTCGTTCTTCTGGCCGATGAAACAGGCAATTTTGGTCGTGCCAATGTCGAGGCCGACAACAATTTCTGCAGGGGTGTGGTGAGATTGATTGTCCATCATGGGTAGCGTTGGGCGATGACTTGATCGCGGTAGGTGAGGTCGATGCGTTTGTAGTTGCGGAGGTTGCCGCGCTTGACTTGAGCACGGTAAAAGGCCAACAGATTTCGTTTTTTGTGTGCGCAATTGGAGGCGTCACCCAAAATCACTTCATGGCCAGCCAGTCGAGGATGCAGGATGAGTTCTCCATCCTTGTTCATCGACAATTGGTCGGTCAGTGCATTCCAAAATGCATCGTCCTTGGTGGCGGTCACAAAGCGAAAGCCCATGTGAGCTTGGGTCTCACGCTGCACATGCATGACAGGAACGTGCGGAGTGAAGTGCGCATCCAAGGGCATTCGTCGACCAGACTCGTCCAAGTAGTGGTCGTTTCCAGTTTCGCTGACGTGCACGCGCAACACTGGGTGACGTTGCCATACGTCGATGTGTACGGTGCCGTTCATTTGGGCATACACCTCCGCGCGCTCACAGGCATCCATGTCTGTCAAGTGGGACAGGATGAGCTGGAGGTCCACGTCATTGAGCAGCTCGCCTTCGAGCCGTGTTGCGCCCAACTGACCCTCAATGCGGTCGGCATCCAAAAAGCCCACCTCCTTCATGTCTTTGACTTGAATGTCCACCTTTTGCACCCGACGGCCTTCCACTTCGGCTGCGGCAAACCCGAGCATTGCACCAAGTGCGGCAAGGATGAGGGTCGTGCTGAGGATGCGTTGGATCATGACTTCATTCGAGGCGCGCTTTCATGTGCTGGAGGGCTTGTGGCACGAGACGATCAATGTCTCCTGCACCTGCCGTGACCAGCACGTCGACAGAGCGTGCCTTCAAGTCACCGAAGATGGAATCTGAAGTTGTCAGTTGTGTGTGTGCACCTGAGATGTTATCAAACAGCCATTGTGCATCAACGCCTGGAATGGGTGCCTCTCGTGCCGGGTAAATGGGGAGCAACAACACCCCATCGGCTTTCCCCAAAACTTGGGCAAATTCCAAGCCAAAATCGCGGGTCCTTGTGTACAAATGTGGCTGAAACACAAGTGTGATTTCTCGGTTTGGCCAACGAAGCCGCACGGCATCAAGCAAGGCTTGGAGCTCGGTAGGATGATGGGCGTAATCGTCGACATACACGGCGGACGGGTGGTCCAAATGCACTTCCATTCTGCGCTTCACGCCTCCGAAACGTTCCACCACGGTTCGGATGGTGTGCCCATCGACACCCGCATGCCAGGCCATGATTGACGCGACCAGGGCGTTGACGACATTGTGCGCTCCCAAAAGTGCGGGGCGGGCCGTGAACGTGAGTGGCGACATGCCGTCTCCACCGCTTGCGTTGGAGCCAATGTTGAATACAGCTTCTTCACCCATCCAAGTGACGTGATGGTCGACCTCGCCTGTGGGTGTTTCACCGGCGCCAATCAGCGCAAACCGTTCAATTTGTGGCTGCGAAGGCAAGGATGGTTCACTGTCCATCCATGTGAGACCAGCGGGGAGAAGCAGGGTTTTTTGGACTTGCGTTCCAAACTGCTCAAAAGCTTCTCGAAACGCTTCTCCTGTGCCGTAGATGTCCAGGTGGTCGGGCTCAAGGTTGGTGATGGCTGCGATGGTGGGATGCAGGTGGTGAAAGCTGCGGTCAAATTCGTCGGCTTCCACAACGTGCCATGAGGCTCCCTTCCGTGAGAGGTGATTGCTTCCCGTGCGAGCGCTGATGCCACCAAGAAAGGCATGGCAACCCGCTTCTGTGGCATCGAGCATGGCAGCGAGCCAACTGGAGGTCGTGGTTTTGCCATGCGTGCCGGCCACGGCCAGGGTGGGTTGACTTTGAGTGAGTTGACCCAAAAGGGCGGCACGCTTGATAGGTGTGATGCCCAACACGTCGAAATGTGTCAAGAGTGGCAAGTCTTGTGGCACTGCTGGCGTCCAAACAACAGTCAAGGTGTCACGCGTCGCGTTTTGGGCCCAAGCAGGCAAATCCGAAGGCTTGGTGGAATGGGTCACGGTCATGCCTTCCTTTTGAAGTTGCGTCAGCAGGGCGGAAGGGGTCTTATCGTAGCCACCAACGACGTGGCCCATTTGTTGGAGATGTCTGGCAAGGGCGCTCATGCCTATGCCGCCAAGCCCCAGAAAGAACACATGGGTTGTGTGGATGGCGGTCATGGTCACACCAATTGTTCCAGTTGATCCACCACAGCGGCAGCGGCATTGGGTCGAGCTGCTTGTTGCATGGCCTTCGCCATGGCTTCGCATTGCCCGGGATTGTCAAGCAATTCTCTCAGCCTATGGCCGAGTTGCTCACGAACAGATGCATCAGGGAGAAGCAGGGCACCCCCAAGCTCCGTCAGGCTTTGCGCATTGTGGGTTTGGTGATCTTCGGCCACGTTGGGAGACGGCACAAGGATGGCTGCTTTTCCCACCAGGGCGAGTTCTGCAATGGACATTGCGCCTGCACGAGATGCGATGATTGTGGCAGCTTGATAGGCGAGGTCCATGCGGTCGATGAAGCCTGCGCACACAACCCCATCACAGGGATGGGCGTCGAGCCAAGCCTGACAGCTTCGGGCATGGCGCCCACCGCATTGCCACAAGACCTGATACCCTCGTTCCGACAGGCGCGGCAGTTTGCCCAAGATGGCTTGCACCGCTTCATTCATGGATTGTGCCCCAAGGCTACCACCCATGACAAAGACCACAGGTCGCTCGTCCGTGAATCCCCAATGAGCGAGCGCGGCATGTTGATGTTCAGAGGAGGTGTTCGCCAAATCGCACACGTGGGACCTCAGTGGATTGCCCGTCAGGACGATTCGATCTTCCGGAAACCAGCGCTCGAGCCCCGGCAATCCCGCACAAATGCGGTCGACCCGCTTGGACAGCAGTCGATTGGTGATGCCAGGAAAACTGTTTTGTTCTTGGATGAGTGTGGGGAGACCTTTTCTAACAGCTTGGTCGAGCAAGGGTCCGCTTGCGAAGCCACCGACGCCCACCACGACTTGGGGGCAGTGTTTTCGCAACAAACGACGTGCTTTCCACAAACTGCTCAAAAGTTTGAAGGGAAAAGTGAGGTTGCGTGCGCTGGTCAGTTTTCGTTCGATTCCACTGATCCAGAGACCGTCGATGTCGTATCCTGCGGCGGGGACTTTGTCCATTTCCATCCGTCCCAAGGCGCCTACAAATCGAACGTCTGCATCCGGGTTGCGACGCTTGATTTCGTCCGCGATGGCAAGGGCGGGGTGGATGTGACCTCCCGTGCCACCTCCCGAAATGAGGACGTTGTGAAGGCTGCCCATCAAGTGAGCGTGTTTCCGTTGTGGGCACCACCAGCTCCGGCGAATTCCTGTTGGACCACGCGCGTCACGGCCAACATCATGCCGAGAGACAGGCAAGTGAACAGCAAGGAAGTTCCGCCATAGCTAACCAAAGGCAAAGGTTGTCCCGTTGTGGGAAACAGACGTACAGACACCCCCATGTTCACGAGCGCTTGAACCGTGATCATCAACCCCAAACCGAGCACCAGGTTTCGGCCAAATGTGGACCGACATTTGATGGCTGTCCTTGAGGCCCTGAACAACAGAGCGAGGTAGAGCAACACCAGGCCCAATCCACCGATGATGGCGCCCCATTCTTCCACGATGAAGGCGAATATCATGTCAGAATAGGGGTGGGGAAGGAAGTTCCGGGAAGTGCCTGAAGCCGGGCCGTGTGGGAACAATCCGCCTTTGTAAATGGCGACCTGTGCCAATTCGATTTGGTAATCTTCTTCACTGGTCACCCCCTCTTGCCCGGTTGCAAAGCCGACAAAACTTTCCATCCGATTGGCCCACGTTCCAAAACGAGGCAACGCCTCGGGTGCAGCCTTGCCTATGCCATACAACCCCGTGATTCCCATGGCGGCGATTCCCGCAATGCGAAACATGTGCTTCCATGGCAATCCTCCAACGAACAGCATGGTCACACAGATGGCCCCCAACATGGCAGCCGTGGAAAAATCAGAAGGCAAGATGAGCAAGCAGATGGCGCCAATGCCGCCCAGGATGGGCATCAACCCTTGCCAAACGTCGTCCAAGACATCGGCACGCACTTGCAATTGCCTCGCAACCCAAACCACCAAGGCAAGCTTGGCAAAGTCTGATGTTTGGACGGTCAACCCTATGAAAGGGAGCTTGATCCACCTGCGAGCGTCGTTGATGTCCGTTCCAAACAGCAGCGTGAACACGAGCGCGGCGATGGCCAAGACAAACAGGACGTTGGCCAATTTGCCAAAGTACTTGAAGTGGATGCGATGAACCCCAAACATCACAACCCATCCCCCTGCCAGCAGTCCAATTTGCTTGAACAGGAATTTGGCGCTGTTGCCATCGGCTTTGTAGGCGAGCGTGCTGATGGCGCTGTACACCGTGACCAAAGAAGCCACGGTCAGCACAAGGGCAATGCCCCAAAGCACGCGGTCGCCTTCCAACCGCTGACGGATGCCGGCAAGGAGTTCGTTCATCGTTGTTGGCGCAAATCAGAGTTGACGAACGGCAGCCTTGAAGGCGCGTCCACGTTGTTCGTAGCTGCCAAACAAATCGAAGCTGGCACAGGCGGGTGAAAGCATGGCAGTGTCGCCGGGCGTGCCCAGTTCATAAGCTTTGGCCACAGCTTCTTCTGCGGAGCTTACATCCCAACTGCTTTCCACAAGCTCGTCGAAGGCAGAATGCAGTTTCGCGTTGTTTTTGCCCATGCAAATGAGGTGCTTCACCTTGTCCCGAACGAGCGGCACCAATGTGCTGTAGTCGTTGCCTTTGTCGATGCCACCAGCAATCCAAATGACAGGTGCTGTCGCGCATTCGAGCGCGTACCATACGCTGTTCACGTTGGTGGCTTTGGAATCGTTGATGAACGTGATGCCGTTCACTTCTTGCACGAATTCAAGTCGGTGTTCGACGCCTTCAAAGCTTTGCAAGCTTTCGCGAATGCCTTCTTTGCGCAGATCGAGTACGCGGCCGGTCATGCCGGCTGCCATGGAGTTGAAGAGGTTGTGTTTCCCCTGCACGGCCAGTTTCTGGATGGTCATGGAAAATGAATTGAAATGTTGGAGGATGAATTGTGAATTGTCTTGGGAGTCCAAACCGCCGCCGTGTCCATTGTGCATCACCTCGTCAAGGGTGCGTTCGGCGCTGATGGGCAGCAGTTGGGCGGAAGTGCCGGCTTGATCCAGCATGCGCTGGGTCCAGGGGCAATCCGCATTGTAAATGAGATGATCCGCCTCGGTTTGAGAGGCGGTGATGCGCCACTTGGACGCGGCGTAATTGGCCATTTCGTAGCCGTAGCGGTCGAGATGGTCGGGGGTGATGTTGAGCAGCAGCCCGATGTTGGGTCGGAACGTACTCGTTCCGTCAAGTTGGAAGCTGCTCACTTCTAGAACCGTGGCTTGTGCTGGGGCCTCGTTGTGGGTCAAACGCTCCGAGAGTCGTCGCGCCCAACTTGTGCCAATGTTGCCCACGCAATCGGTGTCCCACCCTTCGTTCCGGAGGAGGTGGTCAATCATGGCTGTCGTGGTGGTTTTTCCATTGGCACCGGTCACGGCAACCACGGGATTGTTGTGGCCCATGGCGCGATGGGCACGAGAGGCATATTCGATTTCGCTGATGACCTCTCTGCCTTGCGAGATGCAGGTTTGCACCACAGGCGCTGTGTCTGGAATGCCAGGGCTTTTCACCACCACAGAGGTGTCTTCCCAGCGTTGAGGTTGATGACCACCGACTTCGCATTCAATGCCCGCACTCTGGAGTTCCGACACGCCCGGACCTTGTCCCTCACCAGCCTCGCTCACGAATGCACGCGCCCCAAGGGACTTCGCCAACAAGGCGGAGCCCACGCCGCTTTCGCCAGCGCCAAGGATGAGGATGGGTTCTGTGAGGTTCATGGGTTCGAGCGGGTCAACGGACTTTCAGGGTGACGATGGTGACGACGGCGAGGAGGATGCCGACAATCCAAAACCGTGCAGTGATTTTGGACTCGGGCATGTTGAGCTTCTGGTAGTGGTGGTGCAGGGGCGCCATGAGAAACACCCGACGGCCTTCGCCATATTTCTTTTTGGTGTGGCGGAACCATCCCACTTGAATCACCACACTGAGGTTTTCGATGAGGAAAATGCCGCAGAGCACAGGAATCAAGAGTTCCTTGCGAATGGCGATGGCAAACGTGGCAATGATGCCGCCGAGTGCCAACGACCCTGTGTCTCCCATGAATACTTGAGCGGGGAAGGCGTTGTACCAGAGGAAGGCCACGCAGGCACCCACAAAGGCTGCGATGAACACCACGAGCTCCTCTGAGCCAGGGATGTACATGATGCTGAGGTAATCCGCGATGACTGTGTTGGAACTGACGTAGGCAAGCACTGCGAGGGCCATGCCGATGATGGCGCTGGTGCCTGTCGCCAGGCCGTCGATGCCATCCGTGAGGTTGGCGCCGTTGCTCACGGCAGTTACAATGAGGATGACCAGTGGGATGAAAACAATCCAGACGTATTGCGCAGCATCTTCCACAATCCAAGACAACAGCCAGGCGTAGTCGAAGTGGTTGTCCTTGATGAATGGGATGGTTGTTGCAGTGGACCGCACGGTGGTCCATGTGTCTTCAAGTGTCAGCTCTTTGATGGCGATGTCGGGGTGCCAAATCATGGTGGCACCGAGAATCACCCCCATCCCAACTTGACCGATGACCTTGAAGCGTCCTGCCAGCCCTTCTTTGTTCTTCTTGAAAACCTTGATGTAGTCGTCGATGAACCCAATGGTCCCGAGCCACAGGGTGCTGAGGATCATCAGTTGAGTGTAGACGTTGGTCAGATCTGCAAACAGGAGGGTGGGCAAAAGGATGGCGCCGAGAATGATGAGGCCTCCCATGGTGGGGGTGCCTTGCTTGTTCATTTGGCCTTCCAAGCCGAGGTCGCGCACAATCTCTCCAACCTGCATCAGCTGCAGCCGCTCGATGATGCGCTTGCCAAACAAAATGCCCACCGTCAGCGAGGTCATCAAGCTCATGCCCGCTCGGAACGAGACAAAGCTGAACAGGCCGGCGCCCGGCAGGTCGTAGATCTCGCGAAGGTGGGTGAAGAGGTGGTAGAGCATGGTGGGATCGAAGGGTGGGGTGTGAGGTTCAGGTGGTGGGGGTGAAGGCTTCTTTCAGTTCGATTCGGTCGTCGAAGGGGAGGCGTTCTCCTTGGATTTCTTGGTAACGTTCATGCCCTTTTCCAGCGACCAGGACGATGTCTCCTGCTTCGGCAAGGGCTGCAGCCGTGCGAATGGCTTCTCGCCGATCGACGATGCTGAGGCATTTGCGTTTTTCAATGGGATCCAGTCCTTGTTCCATGTCTTTAAGGATGCTGGCCGGATCCTCACTTCGAGGGTTGTCGCTCGTCAGGATGACCCTGTCTGAGCCGTGAGCGGCGCGTTGGGCCATGGTGGCGCGCTTGGTCTTGTCGCGGTCGCCTCCGCAGCCCACCACGGTGATCACGTGTTCTCCGCCGGTCCGGACGTGGGAAATGGTCTTCAGGACGTTGTCCAATGCGTCCGGGGTGTGCGCATAATCGACAATGGCAGTGATGCCATCGCGCGCAGGCACTCGTTCAAATCGCCCTGCGGGTGGCTTCAACAGAGACATTTGCGTCAGGGCGTTCATCTTGTCAGTACCCAAAAGCTTGGTCACCACATACACAGCCAGGAGATTGCTTGCATTGAACCCACCGACGAGTTGCGAATACAATTCTTGACCATCGAGGTGCAGAACGAGGCCAGAGATTTGATTCTCAATCAACCGTGCGCGTTCATCGGCGACACCTTGCACGGCCATTGTGACCACCTTGGCTTTGGTATGCTCAACCATGTCTTCTGCGTGGGCGTCGTCTGCATTGACCGCGGCAAAGGCGTTTGACGGAAGCATGTCGAACAACCTTTTTTTGGCCTTGATGTAGCTGTTGAAGTCCCCGTGGTAGTCGAGGTGTTCGTGGGTGATGTTGGTGAACACGGCGCCTGCGAATTGGGTGCCTGCCATGCGCGATTGGACGATGGCGTGGGAGCTCGCTTCCATGAACACATGAGTGCACCCTGCATCTGCCATCTCTCTCAAAAGCCCTTGGAGGATCAGGGGGTCGGGTGTGGTATGTGTGGCCTCGATGACGCGGTCTACAATGCGGTTCTCCACGGTGCCGAGCATGCCAACTTTACGGTCCAGCAAGCGATAGAGCTGATGCAGCAACGTCACTGTTGTGGTTTTTCCATTGGTGCCAGTGACTGCCACCACCTTCATGTCTTTTGAAGGATGGTCGTGGAACGCAGCTGCGATGTGTCCAAGGGCCTCGGCGCTGGATTTGACCTGAATGACCGTGACGTGTTCAGGTGTGCTTTCTGGCATGCGCTCACAGACGATGCATGCAGCGCCCGAGTCGATGGCCTGATCGATGAATTGGTGGCCATCCACCACCGTGCCAGGGATGGCCACGAACAGTCCGAGAGGTTGAACCTTCCGAGAGTCCACTGCAATGTGTTCAACAGCGACATGCGTTGTGCCGCGCACCTCCAGGATGCGTGCGTCGTAGAGCAAATCTGAGAGCAGTTTCACGAGAGTCTGAGTTGGATGGTGGTGAGTTCGGTTTGAAGGGGTGTGCCTGGGGCGATGGACTGGGACTTGACTGTGCCCATGCCTTGGTAATCCACGTTCAACCCCGCATTTTCTAAGAGATACAAGGCGTCACGAAGCCCCATTCCTCGCACGTCAGGCACCTTGGATTCCTGGACATCCAGTGGGTGGAGTTTGGCTTTGACATCCCCAGTTTCAACAGAAACCCAATCGGTGGACAGGCCTTGTGAGTGCTGGATTCCCAAAGTGGCGTAGAGCGTCTCGAGGGATTTTCGATTGCCATCCTTGGATGCAGGCAGAGATTGCGTCTCCGCAAGCGGACCTCGACTCAGGGTGTGGAAAGCGGGGTCAGTGGCGTAGATGAGGTCGGCCACCTCGCGGAACACAGGGGCGGCAATGGTGCTGCCGTAGTAGCTTCCGCTCTTCGTGTCTGCAATGACGACGACGCAAGAATACTTGGGGTTGTTGGCGGGGAAATATCCTGCAAACGAGGCCCGGTAGCGCCCCTGTTCGTAGCCGTTGCCCGTGGCGATCCTGGCGGTTCCTGTTTTGCCAGCCACGGTGTAGGGTTTGTCTGCAAACAAACGCTTGGCAGTGCCCTCTCCCTTGGGGTCGCATACCGCTTCCATCATGTTTTTGCATGCCGCAAGGGTCGCAGCATTGCACACCCGAGGGTTCAGCACAAATGGCTCGTAAGTCTTCACGACGTCGCTCCCTTGTTGCAGAGATGTCACCAATTGCGGGCGCATCATGCGTCCATTGTTGGCCACCGCATTGTAAAGGGCCAATGTTTGCAGTGGGGTCTGGGTCAATTCGTATCCGATGGCCATTTGGGTCAAGCTGAGCCCTGTCCATCCGCGTTCGTCCACAGAGGTTTTGACTTTGGGCGTGGCTTCACCCACATAGCGAAGGCCGGTTTTGTCCGTCACTCCGATGGCTTTCAATCGATCGAGGAAAGCTTGAGGTTGTTCTCCAAAGGTTTCTTTCACAGCCAATGCAGAACCAACATTTGAGCTGACTTCGAACACCTTTTCGAGAGGAATGGAACCATGACCGCCGTCTTTGTGGTTGCTGTCCCGCATGCGTTTGCCATGGAAATAGATTTGTCCGTCCCCTGTGTCGACGGAGTCCGTGGGTGCCATGCCCTCCTCCATGCAAGCCATCAGGGTTGCGAGCTTGAACGTTGATCCGGGTTCAACGGCCGTTCCAATGGCGTGGTTGAAATCTTCCCAGTATTCGACGGAGTTCTCGCCCACTTCGTGTCGGGTGAGGTTGGCGATGGCTTTGATGAAGCCAGTGGATACCTCGGACACGATGACCGTGCCCCACGCGGCGTTGTGCCTTTTGAGTTGTTGTTCCAGGGCATTCGTAGCGACGTCTTGCAAATGCAGGTCGAGGCTGGTCACAACATCCAGCCCTTCCTCAGGGTCCACCAAAAACTCATCGGTGACGGGCATCCATTGATTGCCTGCAACTTTCCTTGAAAGTTGCTGACCTTCCACGCCTGCGAGCTCCGCGTTCCATGCGCGTTCCAGGCCCACCCGTTGGTGTTCGCGGTCGATGCCTACGGTGCGTGCAGCGAGTTTTCCAAACGGCCTTTTTCGGTTTTCCTTGCGCTCGAAGACCAACCCGCTCTTGTACCTGCCCAACTTGACAAATGGGAGGTCTCGCAACGACTGAAAGGCTGTGAATGGAATGTTTCGCGCGATCAATGTGCCACGATGTCCGCGGTCAATGGCCTTGTCAAACTTGGCCTTGAGGGTGGATGGCTGTTTGTTCAAAGCCAGCCCCAATTCGTGGCATAGCGAGTCGACGTACACGTCGTACAGGTCCCAACGCATGCCCTCGCATTTGGCATCCCAACGCAAGTCGTACACAGGAACGCTGGTGGCGAGCAGGCTGCCATCGTCTGCCAAAATTTGGCCGCGCGCAGGTGCGATGGTGCGCACGCTTGCCGAGAAGTCTTCTCCGCGGCTGGCCCACTGCTCGTGCTCGACCGTTTGGATCATTAGGATTCGACCAAACACACCAAGGCCTACAAGGGCAAGTCCCACGAAAACCAACCAAATGCGTCCGGTATTTGGCATGGCATTCATTCGTCGGTGGAAAGAAGGATGGGTGGCGCAGTGGGCTGCTCCAATCCCATGTCGGCTGTAGAGCGAGCCAATCGGCTTTGTTGCAGTTGGGATTCGAGGTCGGATCGAAGGGTCTTTTCCTCGGCAGTGGCTTCTTCAAGGCGTTCGAGGGTCTGTTGCTTTTCACGAAGGATTCGTTCGGTTTGGTAGCCCAATGCCAAATACAGGATGGTCAGGAAGCTTGCGAAGAGCAAAAACGGAACCTGTCGAACCAAGGCTTCTCGGGCCAGGATTTCTCCACTCAACACCTCGCGAAGGAGCCCGCCAATTTGGTTGTCACGGCGTCGTTCCTTTCGTTGTTTCTTCTTTTGCCGTTGTTCTTCTCGGAAAGATTCAGAGCTCCTCAACCGATTGGGGTTGTTGGCTGCGGCCTCCTTGGCGGCTTTGGCTTTGTCGGCGGCGGCTTGTGCTTCCCGCTTCGCCTCGCGTGCCGCCAGCTCTGCCGGTGACAAGGTGCGGTTGCCATCTGGGGTCTCCAATGATGTTGTGGAGCGCTTGAGAAACCCAAACCAATTCATGGTGTCCAATCGGTTCGTTCCGCCACACGAAGGCGCGCGCTCCGGGCACGAGGGTTGTCTTTGGTTTCTGCGTCTTCGGCCACAATGGCCTTGCGAACCAACGGGTGAAATGGTGCTTGGATTCGGCCCTTCATGTCCCGCTGGATGTCATCGTCGAAATTTCCTGACCGCATGAAGTGCTTCACGAGTCTGTCCTCAAGACTGTGGTAGCTGATCACAGCGAGACGACCCCCAGGTTGAAGCATGCCTACGGCAAGGGTGAGCAAATCTTCCAGTGCACCCAATTCGTCGTTGATGTGGATGCGGATTGCTTGAAAAATTTTGGCGTAGAATTTGTTTTCCTTTCCGCGAGGTGCCGACGGGGAAATTGCGCGAATCAAGTCGTGGGTGGTTTTCAAGGGAGCCTCTTCTCGCGCCGCGGCAATGCGATGGGCCAACTTGTCGGGACGATTCAACTCGCCATAACGACGCAGAACTTGCGTCATTTCTGAAATCTCGGCCTGCGCGAGCCATGCGCTCGCAGGTTCGCCCGCTGATGGATTCATCCGCATGTCCAATGGGCCGTCGTGTCGGAGCGAAAATCCACGCTCGGCAACGTCGAATTGGTGTGAGCTTACCCCCAAGTCGGCAAGCAGCCCATTCAATGGCAGTCCTTGGTGGGCGCGAAGGAATTGAGGTGCAAACCGAAAGTTGGCCGCAACCAGCGTGAACCGTTGGTCGTCCAGCGCATTTGCCGCCGCCGCGGGGTCCTGGTCGAATCCAAACAAACGCGCATCAGCTCCCAGCTTTGCCAGGATGGCTTTGCTGTGTCCTCCACCACCAAACGTCGCGTCCATCCAATTCCCATTCCGTGCCCCGCCGTCGCCGTCGAGGTTGAGTGCCTCAATCGAGGCATTCAGCATGACGGGGACGTGGTAAGGCGTGCTCATTCCGCGTCGTTGCCGTCTAGGTCATTGCGCACGTCTTCTGCCAAGTCTCCAAAGTCGAGGTTGTCCTCGTCTTGGATGACTTGTTTGTTGTACGCATCCTGGTTCCAGATTTCGACTTTCTCACCCAGTCCGGAGACGATCACTTCATTGGCATCCTTGGGGTTGATGCCAGCGTATGCAAGCAGGGCGGAGGGCAGGTTGATCCTGCCGGACCCGTCCAAGTCCACGTGGGTGGCGCCCTTCATGAATTTTCGTTGAAACAGCTGGTGCTTCCGGTTGTACCGACTCAATCGCGCCATCTCAGCATTCACCTTGTCCCATTCAGGTTTGGGGTACAGCACCAAGCAACCCTCGAAAATGTCACGGTTCACCACGAGGCCATGGTGGATGACCCCTTCCAATTGCTTCCGCAGTTTGGCAGGGAACATCAAACGGCCTTTGGCGTCGATGCGACAGGGGTGTTCTCCGAGCAGGTTGAGCATGGGTGCGTTTTCGCCAACCCAAAAGTACGCGTGATTTCCCACTTTCTCCCACTCGTTGACACTTTCTCCCACTTTGTGGATAAAGTTTGGCGATTCGTCAGGCAAATCCTGAGTGTTGACGCGGTGAATTGAGTGGTGGGAAGAAGTGGGTGATTTTCACAATCAACACGTTATTCACATGGGATGTGAACAACCGTACGTGGATGCAGGCTTGCACGCACATGTGGAGAGTCGAAAAGCGGATGCATTTTTGACCTCATGGAATCGACCATTCTTGAACGCGGTCCCTACCGCTACGTGGAAGAGGGGCAAGGCACGCCGTTGGTGCTGCTGCATGGACTGTTTGGGGCGCTCAGCAACTTTCAAGAGGTGCGCGCGCATTTCAGCAAGCGCTTCCGTGTCATCACCCCCATGCTCCCCATTTACGAGCTGCCCATGCTCGAGACCAATGCAAAGAATTTGGCCAAGCACATCGCAGGCTTCCTGGATGAACTTGGTTTGGATCAAGTCCATTTGTTGGGCAACAGCCTCGGAGGGCATGTCGGTTTGATCTACACCAGAGACCACCTCGACCGGGTGGCTTCACTGACCCTGACTGCGAGCAGCGGCCTCTACGAGAATGCCTTTGGGTCAAGCTTTCCCCGCCGAGAGGACAAAACCTACATCAAGGAGAAGGTCGCGGTCACCTTCCACGACCCAAAGCATGCCACACCGGAATTGGTGGACGAGTGTTTCGAAGCGGTCAACGACCGCAACAAAGTGCTGCGCATTTTGAGCATTGCCAAGTCGGCGATTCGCCACAACATGGCCAAGGACCTGCCTTCGATGGATGTGCCGGTTTGCTTGATTTGGGGCAAAAACGACATCATCACACCTCCGGAGGTCGCCGAAGAATTCCTCGCCGGTTTCCCGGATGCGGATTTGCATTGGATTGACGCGTGTGGCCATGCGCCAATGATGGAGCATCCCGACACGTTCAATCAAATCTTGAGCGACTGGTACGCCCGCCGCGGCATTTCCTGATTCCATGTCAGTCAAGCGCGAAGATTCTTGGGAACTGCGAGAAGCGTCTTTTGTGAAGAGCAGCGCCCAGCCATCGGAGTGCCCCAAACCTGACCGCCCGGAGTATGCCTTCATCGGTCGTTCCAATGTGGGAAAGAGCTCTTTGCTCAACATGTTGGTGGGGCGAAACAGCTTGGCCAAAACGTCGAGCACGCCTGGCAAAACCCAACTGATCAATCACTTCGACATCGATGGAACGTGGTACCTCGTGGATTTGCCAGGGTTTGGGTATGCCAAGGTCAGCAAGAAAGACCGCGCCAAGTGGATGAAGGTCACCGAGCAATACCTCGACACCCGGACCAATTTGATGTGCGTGATGATGTTGGTCGACGCGCGCATCCCCGCCCAAAAGGTGGACCTCGAATTCATGGCGTGGATGGGGAGTGTTGGGTTGCCTTTTGTTTTGGTGTTCACCAAGGTGGACAAACTCAACAAAGCCGAGCGCGCAGCCTTCTTGCCGGCTTACGAAGCAGTCATGCTGAAACAGTGGCACAAAATGCCGCCGGTGTTCGTGACAAGCAGCACCACGTCAGAAGGGCGAGAAGACGTGCTGAGGTTCGTGGCTTCCACCAACGGGTTGTACCAAGGGTAGGAGTTCAGGGTTCGAGGACCCCGATTCGCTTCGCGAGCTCTTCTGTGAATCCACGAAGGGCGTTCGCGTGGTCTTTGTCGGACGTGGCGCGCTCGTAGGTGTCCGCAAGGGTCATGATGGTTTGGACCATGAACGACCGCATTTCTTCGACACTCATGTCTTTGGTCCAAAGGTCCATCCGCATGGCGGCGTGCTCTTGGGCATTCCACATCGAAAGGGCCATTGCTGACGCTTGCTGCTGTTCGATGCCGCCATCCTCGGCAGTCCACTCCATGGACACGGGAACTTGATTGTCGTCTGTGGTGACGTCGATGGTGATGCGAGAGGTGGTGGGCATGGCGCGAAAGTACGTTCAGGGTCGGTAGGCACGCAAAATGGCTTGGGAATCACTCCATTCGAGGATGTCTTGGTCGGACCACTCTGGATGGGCAGCGACGGCAGCTTGCATCGCACGCCAGCCGAGGAAAATGCCAAGGCGATCGGGACTGTCTTGGGGAATGTTGCCGACCCGGGTGAATGGGCCCTCTTGGAACCAGCGCATGACCTCACGAGGCTGTTTGGAAAACATGCGTTCTTGTGGTTGCATCTCAGCCCAGGTTGCCCGTTCGTGTGCCACGGCCCAGTTCCACTCTTCTTGAGTCCAGTTCATCAATTCGGAAGGGGAAGCTTCGGGCATGCACCGGGAAAGAATGTGCATCACCTTGCCCCAAAAGAGCCAAAGATCCACAGTTCTGGGAGCGGGCGGGATTCGCTGTTGGTTGGAGACGACAATCCAACCTTGGAGGGCATCCAAAGCCATGCGGTCAGGGTGCATCCGAGCAAGGCGATAGGCTGGGAATCGGCTCGGAGGCAATTCGGCATGAATGGGATGCCCTTTTCCCAAAAACCAGTCCAAACCAATGCACAACTGGTCTTCCGTTGGATACACTGCAAAATTGAAGCCAGAAGGCATCCAAACCACATTGGGAATGGGGCTGTCAACCAACATCACCTGCATGCGCTTCAGTCCATCGCGAAGGCGCTGGGATTCCCGGAGCAGGATTTCAGGGCGGCCTGATGTGGTGTCAATGGCCTCGAGCATGGGACGCATGTCGCTCAAAAATTGCCCAAGCACCTTCATGGTGCTCGAGTCTTCAGCCGGACCGAGTTGAAGGATGTTTTCGCACCAACGTGTCCAGAATGCAGAATCGGCGTTTTGGAGATGAGTCAGTTGTTTGGCCCGGTTGTTGTCAGAAGGAAGGGTGTTCAAGACTTCCATCCAATGGGTTTCTCGAAACGATTTGGGGAGTGTGACGCCGTCCACATCGATGACAGGCTGTGGTTTGCAGCAACCTTCGAACAGAACCAGCGCGACAACCCACATCAGAGCGTGGAACAAGTTGCAAAGGGCATTGGACGAAGGCATGAACGTAACAGTAGTTTTGATGCACTCTTAAACGACGACAAAGATGAACAACGTCCGCTTCAATTGCACGTCCTTGATCATGTGGACTCTTGCCATGGGGTTCACGTGGGGCGCCCTCAATGAATCACATGCTCAGCATCGAAGCTATCGGATGGGAATGTCCATTGACCCCAATGTGGCATGGATGGTGTCAAGGGATTACGACCATGTCGCAGAGGGTGCACGTGCGCATTTTGGATGGCAGTTCATGGCAGACATTTTGTTCACCGAGACTTACGCCATCGGCACGGGGGTTCATGTTTTCAGGACTGGCAGCAGTGTCGAGTACTGGGAGGCTTCTTCGGACTCCACCATCAGCCGCGTGTCTCGCAATTTCAACAATCAATATGTCGAACTGCCCTTGACCTTCAAGATGAGGACCAAAGAAATCGGCTACACCACTTATTTTGGAAGGTTTGGAGCTGGCTTGGGGTTGAACACCCGTCGTGAGGCTGAGGAAGACCGATACTTTGCTTTTGTGAAGGAGAATGAGGATTGGGTCGAATTGGACAGGCCCGCGCCCAACCCTGAGTTGATTTCGGGCAATTTTGCCTCGTTGTTCCGCGGGTCACTGATTGTGGGGCTGGGGCTCGAGAGGGTCCTTGCTGGCAACACGGCATTGATGGTGGGCCTCACCTACAACACGAGTTTGTTCTCCACTCACGAAGGTCAACAGTTGATTCAAACAGACCAAAACGGACAACCCCGCTTTGAGGACAAAGTCCCAATTTCGACGCCGATGGAGGGACACGACAGTTTCATGTCTTTGACGTTGGGTGTCGTGTTCTAAGCCATTGAAAAGCCTGCATGTCAGTGGAGTGTTGCAACTTGCGCGCAGAACAACCTGATGGCACATTCACGATTTGATCCCAAGGCGGTGACCGAGCACATTGTGGCTTGGTTGCAGACGTATTTGACCGATTCGGGCATGGATGGTTGGATTGTCGGTGTGTCAGGAGGGATTGATTCTGCGGTTGCCTCGACGTTGTGTGCATTGACAGGTGCCCCGACCACGTGTGTGGAAATGCCCATTCATCAAGCGCCAGATCAGGTGAGTCGGGCAGCCGAACACATCTCACATCTCTGCGAAAAACACCCCATGGTCAGACGGTCCACGGTGTCATTGACAGAAGTGTATGACGTGTTTGCCAACTCGTTGCCAGACGGCCCAGATGAAAGCAGGGGCTTGTCGATGGCGAACTCGCGTGCACGTTTGCGCATGACAACGCTGTATGCTCTGGGTCAAAGGTCCCGGCTCCTTGTTGCGGGCACTGGCAACAAGGTTGAGGACTTTGGTGTCGGTTTTTACACCAAGTACGGCGACGGTGGTGTGGACGTGTCACCAATCGCCGATTTGAACAAAACCGAAGTGTTTGCCTTGGCGGCCCATCTCGACGTCATTGAAGCGATTCAAACAGCCGCACCCACGGACGGATTGTGGGGAGACGACCGCACTGACGAGGATCAACTTGGTGCGAGCTATCCTGAGTTGGAGTGGGCGATGTCTTGGGAGGAGGTTCATTCTGGCCTTTCTTCTGACGCCCGAGCAAAGGAAAAGGAAGCGTTGACGTGGCGTCAACAAGAAGTCTTGGAAATCTACCGCCGCCATCACGCTGCCAATCGCCACAAAATGGTGCCCATTCCAGTGTGCACCATCTCCGACGAAGTTCGATTCACTCAGGGCTGATTGGCATCGAGGACCGTCAGGGTGGTCGTGGCTTCCCGTTGAAGCTTGCCGTCGTCAGACATGGTTGCCAAAATGACTGTGTATTCGCCAATGTCCAAGAATGCGTCACCACGGAGCAAGGGGATGTTGAGACGCTGTGCTCCAGAAAGCAAGTCCACTTCCCCACAGTCGACGACAAAACTGCTCGCGCGTTGCAATTGATTCAATATTGCCGAGGCACCGCCTCCATGTTGCAACACAGAGTCGGGTGTCTCAGGCGCGGTGGGAATGAAGCGCAGCTTCAACTGAGCGCGGGAAGGTTCATCTGACCAGACCCAGGTTTCCAATGTCGGGGTTGTGGGTTCTTTCCAATCCCACCCACGCTCGTTCCAATCCACCTTCTGGACGACTTCCAGTTGAGTCTGTTCGAAGGAGAGGGAAGCGTCTTTCCAATCATCTTCCCTTGGCTCACGAGACAGAACGGGACTCAAGTCCAGCACATAGATGCCTCGACCGTGGGTTCCGATGACCAATTCGTTTTCACGTTCTTGGATGACGAGGTCATGGACCGGCACTCGGGGAAGGTCTTTGTGCAGCATTGAGAAGGACAGACCGTCGTCGGTCGACAAATACGCGCCTCCATCCGTTCCGACAATCCACCAACCTTCGCGGTCGGCGCTTTCAACCAATGCATTCACAGGTTCATGCGGCAAATGTTGTCCCCAGTGTTCCCAAGTTTGGCCTTCATCTCTTGTTGCATACACCATCGGAGTCAAGCAATCGTGGCGATAACCGTTGAGGGCGACCACAAGCAATTCGGCGTCATGATGCGACCATGCAACCTCACTCACCCACAGGTGCATCGAGGATGCGCCTTTTCCAAGCTTGGTCTTCACGGGAAGCGAAAGTTTGCGCCAAGTGTGGCCTCCGTCTTTGGAAACGTGAACGAGGCCATCGTCACTTCCAACGGCCAATCGTCCAAAATGCTTTGGATGTTCCGACATGGTGGTCAGTGTTCCGAAAGGCACGTTTCCGGCCATCCCTCCTCGGGTCAAGTCGCCGCTGATGACCTCAAAGTCTCCTCCACCATTCATGGAGCGATGGACTTTGTTTGAAGCCATGTACAAGATGTCTTGTTGGTGTTGACTGAGGAGGATGGGCGTTTGCCAATTCCACCTCAGGGGCGTTTCGCCGAGCTTGTGTGTCGGATGGAGCGAAGCGCGTTCCCCTGTGGCCTCATCCAAACGCGTGTACCATCCGAACTGCGAGCCTGTGTAAATGACGTCGTTCGTGCGTGTGTCCACCTCAATTTGCATCCCATCTCCACCGCTCAGTGAAGTGAAACCATGGTGCCCTGTTTGATGCCATTCTGTGTTTTCTTCATGGTCGCTGGCGCCCACCCATGTCCCATTGTCTTGCAGTCCGCCAAAAATTCGGTAGGGCTCAGATTCGTCCACTTGCACAGCATAGAATTGTCCAACAGAGGGGCTGTTGCATTTGACCCAATGAGCTCCTGCGTCCCAGGATACATTGACGCCTCCGTCGTTGCCGTTGACCAAATGGTTGGGGTTGGACGGATCCACCCAAAGTTTGTGGTGGTCGACATGCACGTTGGGCGCCCCGATGGAAGCAAAGGAAGCCCCTCCATCCCGAGATTGAAGCAGAGGCACGCCGGCGATGTACAGGGTGTTGACATCGGCGGGGTCCACACTCAAGGTCCCGAAGTAATATCCGTACGTGTAGCAAACCTTGTCGAGGGCTTCGTTGTGAGTGCGCACCCACGTGCCGATGGTTGAGTCTGTCCCTGTTTCCGTGTTGGCCACTGTCATTCGATACAGTTCTGGACCTGTGATGTCCGCTTCAAACAAGGCTCGGTTGCCATCGGTCAAATAGTCATAAAGCGCCCTGGGCAACAGGTCTCCCGATGCAACACGCGCTTTCACACTGGAAACGCTGTCGGCAGGATCAAACCCCTCGTCTTCGAGGAATGCCTTGAGGAGTTCGTTGTCGAGGGCTGCAAATGCGTCGGAGTCCATGTCCAAAAATGCGGTTGCTCTGAGTTTGACCTCGTCAGCGTCATCCTCTCTTTTGCGAGGCGCTTGGTTGTCGATGAGGGCATACAACGTCCCCGAGCGACTGTGATAAGCAAGTCCGATTCGCCCAGCATTTTCTCCTTCTGGGAAATTGCCCCTGCTGGAAATGCGGTTCCACGAAGTTCCCCCGTCAACGGTTTCCCAGATGCCTGTGCCGACTCCTCCTTCGGTGAAGTCATGGGCGCGGCGCGTGCGGTCCCAAGATGCTGCAATGAGGTGTGATGGGTCCTGGGCATCCATGACCAGATCCACAAAGCCGACCACTTCGTTTGTTCCGTCCGCTGGCACGGTGAGAACGGTGCGCCAATCTAGACCACCATTGTCGCTGAGGTAGATGGCGCCCCCGCGGTTTGTTGAGTACAGCTCTCCCAGCGCGGCCACCCAAATGCGGTTTGGGTTGTTGGGGTCGATGACAACGCGTCCAATGTGGTGGCTTCCTTCGAGTCCGGCATGTCGCCATGTGGCCCCGTGGTCGTCGCTGATGTAGATCCCGTCCCCTGCGTAGGAGCTTCGAGAGGAGTTCACCTCCCCGGCACCGACCACCACGCGGCCGGATGGGTGGGCATCCACTGCTCCGAGCGTGCATGTGGCGTCGAGCAAGGGGGTGAAGGACGTTCCGTGGTTGACACTTTTCCAAAGTCCACCCGTAGCGTACGCCACATACAGGGTGTCTTCAACCACAGCCACATCCACCACACGACCTCCCATGACGGAAGGTCCCACATTGCGCAGCATCAATCCACTTGTCCAAGATTTGGATGCAAGTGCTTCGCGCTCTGAAGCGACCCCTGCGCGCACCGCAGTTGGGCTTGCCCCCCATGTTTGGGCGTGAGTGACTGTTGCCATGCCCAGCGTCAATGCCATGATTGACAAACGAGAAATGGAGAATGAAATCATGTGAGCTTGGGGTTGTTGCGGTGACGCTCATTGTCGCGTCCGGTCTTTTTGGCCACGTTGTCGGCCAGGGCTTCGGTAAGATCCACACCGGTCTGGTTGGCCAGCGCCATCAGAACCCAGAGCACATCGGCCATTTCATCTCCCAGATCTTTGTTTGCGTCGCTGGGCTTTTCACTTTGTTCGCCGAACCTCCTGGCGATGATGCTTGCAAGCTCTCCAACTTCTTCCGTCAGGATGGCCAGGTTGGTGAGTTCATTGAAATAACGCACACCCACGGTGGTGATCCATTCGTGGACTTGGGTTTGTGCATCCCTCAGGGTAATGTCAGGCACATCGTTGGCCGCAAGGTTGAGTTGACTCATTGGATCATTCTTTGTGTTTGGTGTCAATCCAAAGGGTGACGGGACCGTCGTTGACCAGATCGACAGCCATGTGGGCCCCAAATTCACCTGTCTCGACGGTGGTTCCTGTGGCCGAGGCACAAGCCATGACGAAGTGCTGGTAGAGTTTCTCTGCGTGCTCGGGGTGGGCAGCTCGCATGAAAGACGGTCTGGTGCCTTTTTTGGTTTTGGCGTGGAGCGTGAATTGGCTGATGACCAAAAGGCGGCCTTGGACCGCGTCAAGGTCGGCGTTCATCTTGCCCTCGACATCGTTGAAGATGCGCAACTTGGCAATCTTGGCGGCGAGCCAATCGGCGTCTTCAGGGGTGTCCGCGTCCTCCACGCCCACCAAGACACAAAGTCCTTGATTGATGGAGCCTGCCACCTTGTCGTCGACACGGACCGCAGCCCTGCTCACCCGCTGAATCACCACGCGCATGGTGCAAAATACTCACCATGCCAAACGCACCGTGCAACGTTCGTTGAAAACATGGCGAGAAAGGGAGGCAGTTGGAGCGTCCCACCCAAGACCAAGCTGTATTTTTGGGATCAGAAACAAGACAACCTCTTTTTCCTCCATTCATGAAGGCTTCCATTGCCCCAGCAACCCTCGAACAAGCCCAAGACATGGGGCTTCGTCCTGAGGAGTTTGAGCAGATCAAGACCATCCTAGGTCGCACCCCCAACTTCACGGAAATGTGTGTGTATTCTGTGATGTGGAGTGAGCACTGTTCCTACAAAAACTCCATCAAGTGGTTGAAAACGCTGCCCAAAGAAGGTCCGCACATGCTGGTGAAAGCAGGTGAAGAGAACGCAGGCATCGTGGACATCGGCGACGGATTGGGGTGTGCATTCAAGATTGAAAGCCACAATCACCCCTCGGCCATTGAGCCCTATCAAGGCGCGGCAACCGGGGTGGGCGGCATCAACCGGGACATCTTCACCATGGGAGCCCGCCCCATTGCCCAGTTGAACAGCCTTCGCTTTGGTGATTTGAGCAACCCTCGCACCAAGTGGCTGTTGGAAGGGGTGGTGAAAGGCATTGGCGATTACGGCAACAGCTTTGGCGTGCCCATCGTGGGTGGGGAAGTCTTTTTTGATTCGAGTTACCAAGTCAATCCACTCGTCAACGCGATGTCAGTAGGCATCCTCGAGGCCGACAAAATCATTTCCGCCACCGCGTCCGGTCCCGGCAATCCGGTTTACATCGTGGGTTCGGCCACAGGCAAGGACGGCATCCAAGGTGCTTCGTTTGCCTCCAAGGACATCACAGAGGAGAGTGCAGACGACCTGCCTTCGGTGCAGGTGGGAGACCCATTCCAAGAAAAGCTGCTGCTTGAAGCCACACTGGAATTGGCCAAAACCACCGCTGTCGTCGGCATGCAGGACATGGGCGCAGCGGGCATCACGTGTTCGACGTCTGAAATGAGCGCAGCGGGTGAAGTGGGCATGGACATCCATTTGGATCGCGTGCCCTTACGCCAACAAGACATGGAGCCCTTCGAAATTTTGCTCAGTGAATCCCAGGAGCGCATGCTCGTTGTGGTGGCCAAGGGTCAGGAAGACGAAGTGAAGGCCATCTTCGAAAAGTGGGATCTCCATGCCGAGCACATCGGGGAAGTCACGGAAGGCGAACGCATTCGTTACTTCATGAACGGCGAACTCGTGGGTGACGTGCCTGGGTCGACATTGGTGTTGGGCGGGGGAGCCCCCGTATACGAGCGTGAGTACCAAGAGCCAGCCTGGTACGCGGAAGCCCAAGCGTTCGACGCAGCGAGTGTGCCTGTACCCACCCTGGAGGAATGCGTGGACATTGCCCAGCGCATGGTTTGCCTGCCCAACATCGCGTCCAAAAAGTGGGTTTGGGAACAATACGACAGCATGGTGGGCACGATCAACAGGTCGACCAACCGACCTTCCGATGCCGGGGTGGTGAGTGTACGCGGCACTGACAAAGCGCTTGCCCTGACCGTGGATTGCAATGCGCGCTACGTGGAGGCTGACCCCGAGGTGGGCACGGCCATCGCAGTGGCTGAAGCCGCGAGAAACATCAGTTGCACCGGCGCCGAGCCGTCAGCCATCACGAACTGCTTGAATTTTGGAAATCCGTACAACCCAGAAGTGTATTGGCAGTTTGTCGGTGCAATTCAAGGGATGGGTCGTGCATGTCGGCACTTCAACACGCCTGTGACTGGCGGAAATGTCAGCTTCTACAATCAAACTGCGAACCCTGATGGCAGTGCGCAAGCGGTTTTCCCGACGCCAACCATCGGCATGGTCGGGGTGATGGAAAACCGATCTCACCACACGGGGCTCGACTTCAAAGAGAAGGGCGAACTCATTTTTCTGTTGGGAGGATCCAGTGGCTGCATCAATGCCTCGGAGTATCTGGCCAACATTGTGGGGATCAACCGCTCGCCTGCGCCTCAATTCGATCTTGAAGAGGAGGGCAAACTTCATGCTTGTTTGAGGGAGGTGTCTCAAAAAGGATTGGCCGCGGCCTCGCATGATGTTGCCGATGGTGGACTGTTCGTCACCTTGTTGGAAATGGCGATGCCAAATGGGCTTGGATTTGACATTGTGACCGACGATGAGGTCAGATTGGATGGTTTCCTTTTTGGCGAAGGTCAAGGCCGTGCCGTGGTGTCCATCCGGGAAGAAGACCAAGATGATTTCTTCGACGTGTGCGAGACCCACGGCAAGCAACCCATGCTCTTGGGGCACGTGACCAAAGGGAAATTGGTGGTGGACGACAAGCATTTCGGATTCAGTGAAGAATTGCGTGCGTATTACGACAACGCTCTTGAGGAAATTTTGACGGAAGAGTGATGCCAAAAACGTTGTTCAAGCACCTCTTTGGGATCGCCTTGACGTGGGTCGTGGTGTTGCTTGGTACGTTTTTCCTGCTTCGCTGGTACAGCCAGCCTTCGGCCGAGCGCGAAGTGCCTTCGTTGGAAGGATTGACCAAACAGGAAGCGCAAGCGGCGCTGGAAGCATTGGGTTTGGAAGCGGTTTGGCAGGATTCAATTTACTCAGCCCAGGGGAAGCCAGGAGCTGTTGTGGAGCAGCATCCGCCCGCAGGCAGCGCGGTCAAGGCCGGGCGCAAGGTGCTGTTGACGTCTTTTCGAATCACGCCACCAAGTGAAGGCATCGGTGTGGAGGAGGGCCAAGATGCAAAGCTTGCAGAGCGGTTGTTGATCACGCGCGGCTTTGACGTTGAGGTGCAGGAAGAGGCCAACAGTTTGCTTGCTGGAAAAGTCATTCGGGTCGAGCATGCCGGAGTTACGGTTTCAAACGACGCCAGTTTTCCCAAAGGCACTTCTCTCAAATTGGTGGTGGGTGTGATTGGAGCCAAAGACGTCCGCGTTCCTTGGTTGATGGGGTTGACAATCAACGACGCCAGAGGCGTTCTTGCTCGCAGAAATTTGGCCTTGGGCCACGTCGGATATGCCGACGACATTGTCACTGCGCTTGATTCGACGTTGGCGGTGGTCGTTTCTCAGGATGCATCACCTGCCGAAGAGCCCTACGTCAAGGAAGGTTCAGCGATCGACCTGTACCTTGGCAAACATTGAAAGCATGGAAGCGATGGGCAAGAAATTGGGCAAGACTGCGTTGGTCAACACGATGATTCTTTGTTTTGGCATGAAAGCAACTCACCTCGCACGATTGGGCCTTTCCTTTTGGATTGTTGCCTTGACGGTCGTGGTGGACGCGTCTGGTCAAGAGGTCGAATTGGACCTTCGATCGGTGTTCGTTCCCGTCGCAGGGGAATCTGGAATGCCGTCACTTCGTTCAGGCGGAGGTGGGGGTGAATTGCCGCCAATGGGGTTGCCATTTGTGGATGACTTCGCTTGGCCTAGTCTGGCCCACGAGGAAGGCGTCGTCACCATCAAGCGCTGGGAGTCAAGCCCAGTACGACGAACCTTTACCTTGGCCATGGATCCGCCAACATTGGGATGCGCCACGCTCGACGGGTTGGACTACATGGGCAATCCTTACGTCTTGAATGAGTCCAACGCAGCAGGGTATGCAGACACGCTTACTTCACGCCGGCTGCTTCTTGGCAACAACGTTCCGGGTGACAGTGTGGCTCTGTCGTTTTGGTACCAAAGTGGAGGGATTGCCAATGGAGCCGACGCTGGAGAGGACAGTTTGATTGTGGAATTCAAGACGAGCATCGTCGACAGCGATCCTTGGAGGTGGGTGTGGTCAACGGAAGGCATTGACGACGACACAACATTTCGTTCTGTTGTGATTCCCATCAATGCGACTGAATATTTCCACAACGGTTTCCAGATTCGTTTTCGCAACTATGGTTCTCTCGAGGGCAATGTCGACACGTGGCACCTCGATTTTGTCAGGGTTGCCGAAGATGGTGGGACCCCGGCCCCCTTGTTCGAGGAGGTGTCCTTTGTGACGCCGCCGACGAGCATGCTGACCTACCCCTGGACGTCCATGCCTTGGCGCCATTATTCACTGAACCCTGCTGCGTACCTCGCCAATTCCGTGGTCACCCAACACCGGAGCTTTGGCGACAACGCCAACAGTCAGGAAAACATTGGATTGAAGGTCCAAAGGGTGGATGTCAGTGGCTTGGTGGAAGCCTACGTGCCCATTGCAGGAAGCATCCCCAACAACTCCGTGCAGGGACTGTTCGAAACCGACTATGTGGCCGACATTGAATTGCCAGAAGTGCTTTTTGAACCGGCGGTGAGCGATTCGTTTGCCACGTTCCACGTGTCCATGTGGGAGGATGAAGTGGGTGCAGCCAATTTGACATCCCAATCTGGGGTTCCAGACAATGACAGCATCGTTCACGTTCAGGTCTTCCGCGATTACTATGCATACGACGACGGTTCAGCGGAAAAGGCATATGCCTTGGACAGTCAGGGTGGTGGTGGCGAGCTCGTGGTGGCGTTTGACCTTCAAGATGCGGACACTTTGGAAGGCCTGTGGATTCACTTTGCGCCGTTCTTCGATGACGCCGTGGGTGAAACCTACACACTGAAGGTCCGAGGGGAGGATGGGGAAAATCCTGGTCAGCCTGGCAGTGAGCTTGTGACGCAATTCACCATTCACCAACCGGACTACTACGCACACAGTTACGACGGATTTACGTACGTTCCTTTCGAGTCCCCCATCCCTGTGGAAGGCCGAATCTATGTGGGATTTGTTCAGCAGGGAGAGGAGCGCATTCACATAGGACTTGACAAAAGCACCAACACCAATTTGGACTACGTCTGGTTCAAATTTCCCTCTACCACCTGGACGCCATCTGAAATCCAGGGTTCGTTGATGATTCGCCCTGTGTTGCGCGCGGGCAAAAATGTTGCCACCTCCACGCGAGAAGTGATGCGCGAGGTCGTGTTGCCACGGTTGTTCCCCAATCCAGGCAGTGGCACTTGCAGCTGGGAGCTGCTCCACCCGACAACGGTTTCAATCTTTGATTTGTCTGGGCGACGAGTTGCCTATTTCCCCAGCTTGCAACCAGGGCGACATCAGTGGACCACGTCCACGCCTGGTGCGTACATGTTCAAAGGGCAATCAACGACTGGGGAGCGTTGGACCCAACGCTGGATTGCCCGTCCATGACTCAGGAAAACGAACCGTTGGAAGAACAGGGCGAGGAGCTTTTTGAGCATCATCGCCTCGTCGCAGACCCTGGTCAAGCTCCATTGAGGGTGGACAAGTTCATCATCAACTTGGTGGCGCATTTGTCTCGAAACAAGCTTCAGACAGCGGCCAAGTCAGGATATGTACGTGTCAATGGGGAACCGGTCAAGAGCAACCACAAGGTGAAGCCCGGCGATGTGGTGACAGTGGAGTTGCCTCAGCCCGTCTTCGAGTTTGAGTTGTTGCCGGAGGCCATGGATTTGGACATCATTTATGAAGACGAGGATTTGCTTGTCTTGAACAAGCCCATGGACATGGTCGTTCACCCGGGCCATGGCAATTATTCTGGCACATTGGTCAACGGCGTGCTCCACCATTTCCAAAACATGCCCAGTCTACCCAACCAACCTGAACCTCGGCCAGGTTTGGTCCATCGTTTGGACAAAGACACCACTGGGTTGATGGTCCTGGGAAAATCGGAACATGCATTGACCCATTTGAGTGAGCAGTTTTTTGAGCGTACTGTGAATCGTCGGTATTGGGCGTTGGTGTGGGGTGACGTTTCAGAAGATGGCACGGTGACCGGACATGTGGGGCGCTCTTTGCGAGATCGTCGCATTCAGCAGGTCTTCGAGGACGGCAGGGAAGGGAAGCATGCCGTGACGCACTATCGAGTGTTGAAACGCCTTGGACCTGTGACCCTTGTCGAATGCAAGCTCGAAACCGGACGCACCCACCAGATTCGCGTTCACATGCAACACATAGGTCACCCTTTGTTTGGCGACCCATCGTACGGCGGCAACGTAGCTGTCAAAGGCGCCCCTGGAGGCAAGTACAATGCATTTCTTAGAAACATGTTCGAAGCACTTCCCCGGCAGGCGCTTCACGCCAAGACCTTGGGGTTCACACATCCAGGTTCGGGCAAAAGCATGGAGTTTGAGTCAGAATTGCCCGAAGACATGACGAAGGCTTTGGCCAAGTGGACCACCTACATTGAGGCATCCGGCATTTGAGCGATGTAGGCGACAAGCCGCTGTCAACTCAACGTGCCTTTTCAAGCTTTTCCACCTCTGAAAGCGCCTTTTCCCAGAGGTTGAGGCTTTCTTGCATCTCTTGCTGAACCGCTTCATACGCGTAGGCCAATTCTGTCACCTTGCTGCGGTCAGAAGGATCGACCTCAGCCATCGCGGCATTGAGGTCAGCTTGCTTTGATTCGAGTGCGGCGACGTTTTTCTCATGGCGGTCCACCGCGTTTTTGGCTTTGCGGAGGGCTTTGTCATGAGCCTTTCTCGCTTTGTAATCGTCCCCGCCAGACGGGTTGAGGTTCTTGGTGTTCGAGGACTTGTCTCGCTTCTTGCGCTCGACCTTGACCGTTTTTTTCGCTTCGTAGGCAGTGATGCTGACAGCGTGTTTCTCGTGCAGGAATTGCTTGATGTCGCCGATGTACTGTTTCAGGCCTGTGGGGGTCACTTCGTACACTAGCTGCGTCATGTTGCTCAGGAAATCTCGATCGTGTGACACCACGACCAAGCTGCCATCGAATGACTGCAATGCCTCCTTGAGCACAGCCTTGCTCTTCAGGTCGAGGTGGTTTGTAGGCTCATCCAGAATGAGCACATTGTAAGGATGGAGCAAGAGCTTGCAAAGCGCGAGCCGGGCCTTTTCACCTCCTGACAAGACCTTGACCTTCTTGTCTACATCTTCACCGGAGAACAAAAAGGACCCCAACAATCCCCGAAGCTGCTTGCGAATGTCACCCACGGCGACTTCTTCAAGCGTTTCCATGACGGTAAGGTTGCCGTCAAGTTCGTCTGTTTGGTTTTGTGCGTAATATCCGATGTCCACGTTGTGGCCGATGTTCAACATGCCAGCGGTGCAGGACTCTTGTTGCAGAAGCATGCGCGTCAAGGTGGTTTTCCCCGCACCGTTTTTCCCCACCAGGGCCACCTTTTCTTGTCGCGCCATGATGAAATCCAACCCTTCAAACACGGTCAACTCGTCAAAGCATTTTTTCAGGTTGTTTGCCTCGAAGATCACCTTGCCCGATCGGGGGGCAGGAGGGAAGCGGAATCGGATTTGCAGGTTTTCAGCGGCGTCCACCTCCACCCGTTCCAACTTGTCCAACTTCTTGATCAAGCTTTGTGCGAATGCTGCTTTGTTCTTTTTGGCCCTGAATTTGTTGATGAGCACTTCCGTGTCTTGGATGTGTTTCTGCTGATTCTTGGCAGCTTGCTCTTGACGCGTGCGCTCTTCTTCCCGCCACCCTTGATAGACAGAGTAGGGACCTTTGAAGTCGTACAACTTGACACCACCAATTTCCACCGTCCGCTTGGTGAGTGTGTCCAAAAACACGCGGTCGTGCGAAATCAGAAGGATCGCACCTGGATGATGCAACAAGAATGACTCAAGCCATTCTATGCTTTCGATGTCGAGGTGGTTCGTGGGTTCATCCAAAAGCAAGAGATCTGGTTGCATCAACAGAAGTTTGGCCAGTTCCACCCGCATTTTCCATCCTCCACTGAATTCCGCCATGGTCCGGGTCATGTCGACCTTTTGGAATCCCAATCCCTGGAGGATGCGATGTGCTTGTTCCTCTGTGCTTGATGCACCGATGGCGTCGAGTCGTTCGTTGGCGTCGCTCAACTCTTGGATGAGCTCTGCATAGCTGTCGCTTTCGTAGTCCGTTCGCTCTGCTACTTCCTTTGTCAATGTTTGCAATCGGGATTCCAAAGCTTGCATTTCTGCAAAGGCTTGCATGGCCACTTCCATGACGGTCGCAGTTTCATCATGGTCCATTTCTTGTGGCAAATACCCAATGCGGTAGTCCTTGGGTGTATGGACAGATCCTTCTGAAGGCCGTTGCAATCCTGCAATGATTTTGAGCAGTGTGGATTTGCCAGCACCATTGCGTCCAACCAGTCCAATGCGATCTTTGACCCCGATGGCCAGGTCCACCCCTTCGAACAACGTTCGGTCTCCAAAATGCACCCCCAATGACGTCAAATGCAGCATGTGTTGCAAGTTCGCATCCCTCGCTTTGGGGAACAAAAAAAGGCCGCAGGAGATGCGGCCTTTTGGTTGTGTTTGAACATCCGATCAGTAGTGCCAGAGGTCGTGTTCCAAGTTGAACAACTCCTGCTGGATGCGCTCAGACTCGGCCAATTGCCACAATGGATCCGTCGCATACTTTGAAATGTAGCGGTCGAACGCGTTGTCCTCCTTGATGATGTAGCTCGAGAAATAGCGCTTCTGGAAGAGGTCCTCGTACGTCCTTCTTTGGGCATCGTTGAAGATGTTGTAGACCTCGGCTTCGTCTGAAGCGAACCATTCTCTGCAGTGAGGATAGTAAAGCCAAAACATCGGCGTGTATCCAAGCTCCACGTCACCTTCCATTTCCAACATCATCGGAGCAATTCCCAGGATTCGTACATAACGCTCGCTGCGCTGCTTGTCCCAGATCCATTCCTCCTTGATTCTGTATCGTTTGATGTTTTCGAAGTTGATTGGGGCAATGGTGTCTTTTTTGCCCAGGTACTCCAATGTTTCCTGGTCATACACGTCAATTTGATCTGTTTTTGTGAACAGGGCATTGACTTCGTCTTTGGTTAGGATGGGGTGACGGAATTCGTCATCGAGATTGATCGGGGCATAGGCAATGATGCGCTCTTCTTCAAGGCCCATCTTGATGACGTCAATCAGATTTTTCCGATTGGCAATGGGTTCCTGAGGATAGTA
Organism: Bacteroidota bacterium; assembly: GCA_036339415.1. Classification (GTDB taxonomy): domain Bacteria; phylum Bacteroidota; class Bacteroidia; order Flavobacteriales_D; family Sanyastnellaceae; genus UBA11663. Next base: position 42,980 of record JAYZBB010000046.1, read on the forward strand.
GAACGGTTGATTGAACTTTTGCTCGAGGTCAATGTCTTGCCACACACGCTTTTTGTACATGACGTCTGCTTCTCTCAAATGCGGGTAAGGAATGACCCGTTTGAAGTAGTTGTCATTTTCATAGGCTGCGTCAGGCGGCACATATGACCCTGTCAGAACGCCGCTTTGTGCGTAGCCGGTGGCCACGGTGAGCAACGCAATGGCAGCCGACAAGATGGTTGTTGCAATTGACTTCATGCGTGTAATGTTATTTGACCTTCAAGGTGAGCGACGGCAATGGACGTTCTTCCCCATTGGGCATGACAGCTTTGATGTCCTTGATGATGAATTCATCGCCAACCCTGAATCGTTTCATCGCCGACTTCATGTCTTCGGTGAAAAACGGTGTGTTGGATTCAAGGGGAAGGGGTGAGCCATTCTTGAAGTAAAGCATGGTGAAATGGGTCACACGTGCAGTGACCTCAAAGTCGAAGTTTTCCAGCTCCGCCTTCATGGGCGGTGGGCTCGCAAGCTGCGCTTTGGAGATGAGCGGCCTTTTGAAATCAGCGGTTCCACATTTCGCAACGGGATCTGGGATGCGCTTCACACGGAATTCTTTGTTCGGCATCCGCATTTCAGAGCCATCTTCGAGAGTGGCAGTGACCGAAATGGTGGCCGTGCGGAATTGAGTGGACTTGTTGGGAATCACCACCCAGCCATCTGACGTTTTCTTCAATTTGTGCCCATTGTTGATCGTGGGGCGAATGTTTTCCGCCGCGACACCAGGCACAGAAATTTCTACAGGATTTTCCAAACCACGGTAGAACACGTTCATCTTCGTGGGCGACACCACAAGCGCGGGTTGGGAGATGGTGATTCTAGGCGTGACGAACTTGATGCTTTCCGGCGAACCGTCAGGTTTGGTGTGGTTGAGGACTCCTCGGAACACGTAATCCCCAAAAGCCATGTTCTTGGTTGACATTGCGAGCTTGCCGATGCCCAAAGAATCCAACTTGAGCGACATCAAACCCTCGGTGTCCATGACATTTTCAGGATCCATGGTGTACGACTCAGCAGTGCCTTTCCAGTTGTCATTCTCCACGAAAATTTCTGCCTTTTTCGTGGGGTCAAAGGCAGACAACAAGACGTCTGCCCTCAGCGTGTCTCCTTTCATCACGATGCTGCTCGTCGGCACGACAAGTGGCTTCAAATCGGTGAACTTGTAAGACTTTGCGTCGATGCCGCTCAGCAACCATTTCAAGATGTCGGCTTCCGCATCCTGGACGTCGATGAGCATTTTGGACATCAACGGCATGGTTGCTGCCAAGGGTACATGGTAAAATGTGGCACTTTCCCACGGCACGGGTTTGTCATTGTACGTGCCGCCAGGGAATGAGAAGCGATCGTCCAATTGAGCCTTCAACGCGTCAGGAAGCACCCTTTCTTGGCCGCGATGGTCCAAAAACTTGATGGATTTCAATTCGTCCCGGTAGCTTTCAAGGCCCTTTTTGAGGTAGGCTGCTGACCATGGGTTGGCGTCGTCAAACAAGGGGTTGTTGATGTCCGCAACTCCCATGAATCGCGTCAACTCCTGGTATTCATCCTTTTTTTTGTGCAATGCCAACGAACGTACAGTGTCACGGCCAAATTCGTTTTTGCCGTAGTACGTTTCCACCTCTGAAAGTTTCCCCTCGGACGCAGCCATTGCATGTGCCTTCAGCTGGACGATGTAGTCTTGCAGGTCAGAGCTTCTTTGGGAAACTTGTTCGGCGATTTCAGCAAAAGGACCAACGGTCTCTTCGTTGCTCAAATACTTTTCAGCCAGATGTTCCCTTGAGTCTCGGACCTTCTCGGCCAAAGTTTCTTGCGTTCCATTCAGGCTCTTCTCTACTTTGACGAATCCGTCGAGCACCTCTTTTGAGATGTTCAAAGCCAAAAGTGCGGTCAGGACGAGGTACATCATCCCGATCATCTTCTGACGTGGTGTTTCTTTTCCTCCTGCCATGTCTCAGAGGCTTAGCTGCGACCGCCACCCATGGCGTTCAACATGTTGCCGTAGACCGTGTTGAGGGAAGCGAGGTTCTTGGCGAGTTCCGAAATGTTCTCCTTGTAAACTTTCGTGTCTTCGACAGAATCGTTGAGGTTCTTGACGAGCTCACCCATTCCAGCAAACAGTTCTTTGTTTTGCTGGAGTTGCTGAAGTTGACCTTCGTACATGTCGTTCAACGACGTGAGGTTTGCGTTCATTTTGGCCAAACCGTCGCCGGTGGCCGCCCCTTCTTCGCTTGCTTTGACCAGTCCGGTGAGTCCCTGACTTACTTCTTCGTAGGTGGCACTCAGGTCATCCACTCGGTTGGAGGCTTTGACGAGCGCGTCGCTGTAACCTTTGGTTGCAACAGAGGCATCTGCGACTTCACCCATCTTCGTGGCCTGTTCACCAAGATGCTTCATGCCTTCACCAAGCTTTGTGATCAATTCTTCGTCAATGTTGGCCTTGGAGAGCATGTCGTCAAGTTGTGCTGTGGGAGCTTTTTCTCCTGCACCTTCACCGGTGGCCAATTGTGGGTACACGAGTGACCAATCAGGCTCCTCATGAGGTTTTTCGAAGGCCGACATGAAGAAAATGAAGGCCTCGACGCCAAGACCAACAATCAACATCAACGACGCGCCAGGCAAGTGTTCGATTTTGAACAGTGCGCCGATGATCACGATGGCAGCACCCCATCCATAGAGCTTCGCCATAAAATTTTTCCACTGCTTGCTTCCGGGTTTCATCTCACGAGGTTTTTTTGGTTTCAATCAGCTGACGCTGTACAGGTTCGATTTATTGTGCGTTCCATGGTGTGGTTTCAAGTCACCATGGAGGTTGTTAGTTCCACTCTTCTGGCAGTCCAGACTTGCCGCGCCCCAGGTAGGACATCACCGAACGGAATCCAATGTATGCCTTTGCGGTGTCGCTGTATTCGTAGGATCTGGTGCCAGTTTGACAGTAGTATCCAAAGTCCTTCCAACTTCCTCCACGAATGACTTTCCGTTTGAACGACGGACGGTCGTTTTTCTTGGCGTGGTAAACGTAGTCTGGGGCGAGGTCCCATGAAAAATCGTACACGGTTTCGTCGAAGGCAGTGTTGGTCCATTCCGCGACATTGCCGCTCATGTTGTACAATCCGTAATCGTTGGGACTGTATGATTCCACAGGCGCCGTGTAAGCGTTGGCATCTTCAACGTAGTCTCCGCGCATGGGCTTGAAGTTGGCAAGCACACATCCCTCTTGATTCCTGGCATACGGTCCTCCCCATGGAAAAGGAGCAAGGTCACGTCCACCACGTGCGGCATATTCCCATTCTGCTTCGGACGGCAAACGGAATCTCTGCACGTAGGTTTCCCCGTTTTTCATTTTCCACTCGTTCATGATTTGGGTACGCCAGGCGTTGAATGCTTTGGCCTGCCCCCATGTTACACCGACAACTGGGTAGTCGTCAAACGCAGGATGCCAGAAGTACATCTCGGTGTACGGCTCATTGTACGCGTAGGTGGCGTCCGAAATCCAGACGAGGGTGTCTGGATACACATTGATTTTTTCTTCAATGATGTATTGCGCTCGGTCGAGTTGACGCACTGTTGAGTGCAATTGACCCAAGCTGTTTTCGACCCCAAATTCCTCTGAATCCTCATTGGATCCGCGACCTATTTTGAGGTTGTCATCGTTGTCTCGCCACTGGCGCTTGACGGCTGCCCCATCAAGATTGACCCAGTAGTAGGTGTAGTTGAGCTTTCGCGTGTCTAGCTCTCGACGGTCGTAAAACTGCTCGCTTCCTTGGAGGAAAAATTCATCGTACAAAATGTCGAAAACGTCCTCATCTGTCCAATCGATGGGCTCATCCCAATTGAGGATGAAGCCCTTCCGAATGAACCTGTCCAGTTCAATGCCCTCATCCGTCTCTGCCCGGAAGTATCGGTCGTCGTCATTGTCAGCAAGCGCTTGCAAGTACAACGAGTCGCGAACGTAATTGACAAACTGTCTGTATTCGTTGTTGGTGATCTCATGAACGTCCATGTAGAAAGGTGGAATGGTCACCGTCTTGGAACGCGTGTTCAATGCAAAGGGAACGTCTTGGTCACTTGGTCCCATGGTGAAGGATCCAAAGTGGATGTAGTTCATTCCGTACGGATTGGATTGCTCCCAGTACGGACGTTTTTGAACCCCAATCAGTTCACCCTGGGGCCCCATGTAGCAGGCTGTCATCAAGACAGGAGCCAGAAGGATGATCAGGAACTTTTTCATGGAGTGGTTTTCTTGCGGATTGTAGAGGAATGTTTCAACGCTCGAAAGGCATGGTTTCGTGTGCCTTACAGGAACCGAGGGTTGGCATATTTGTTTTGAACAGGAGTCGTTTCGAATTTGAAGGCATAGGAAACGAACACCTCGTGAGTGCCGGAATTGTATGAACTCAACGCACTGAGGGTCGCACCAAAGGAGTAGCCCACTTTGATGTGCTGCTCACTGGAGCGAATGCCGTCGTTTTTGGGCGCAAGGGCTTTTTGAATTCCAGCGGAAGGAGCGATGGCATCGCCAATGCGGTAGGTCAACCCACCCCAAACAAATTCGTTCCACAGCACATTCACGTTGACGTCGATGGCTGCGTATTGAAAGTCAGTTTTGGCCAACACATTGCTGCGCAGTATCAAATCGTTGCCACTCAGGGGATAGTCGTATCCGCCCATGAAGTAGAAGGTGCGCGCAGGAACAATGCTCAACGAGGACATTTGAACTTCTGCCACGTGGGTCATGGACAATCCTGCGTAGTATTCATTGGGCTTGCGAAGGAAAATCCCAAGATCAACGTCAGGGGATGTGCCGGAGGCGCCGTCGGCTGGAATGGCAGGATCGTCTCCGTCGTCTGCGGTGATCCACGTGCCCTTGTAGCTTTTGCTGAAGAGCGACAAGTTCAAACCGAAGCTCAACTCTGTGCCGTTTGTCATTGGCGCCAAGCGGTAGGCATAGCCCAATTTGACCATGGTGTTGGATTCCTGCCCAATCTCATCCTGGTACAATTGGAGGCCCAGCGCACCTGGAATGAAGTCAACGTTCGAATGCACATTCAGAAGCGTCGTGGTCGGGCTTCCATTGAATCCAACCCACTGCTCTCTGTGCCAAGCACTGACGTGAGTAAGATTGTCTTGCCCTGCTGCACCTATGTTGAAGGCCGCGAGGTCGTTGAACCATTGAGTCATCTGGGGATCTTGTTGACCCCATGCTTGACTGGCCACAAGACATGAGAACGACATGAAGATTGCAAGGTTGCGAATCATCTTAGTTGATTGGTTTTCAGCAGGTTGTTGTCTCTGGCGTCCGCACAGAGTTTCGCTAATATACGGATTTTCCCGATGCAGGTCTGCGTGAGGCCTCGCGGGAGTTGCATGGGGTGAATCCAAACGTCCCATGCCGTCATGCCAATTTTTGAAATGTGCGCCACCAACGGTCGGGCAACGACCCTTCAGAAGCTTCAATGTATTCATCATGTGTGCACGGCACGAGAAGGCTCTCGCGCTGTTCGCCATGGGAGGGATCGGTGTTGGGCATGGGCACATCCATCCACCAACGATCACTCTTGGGGCTCTTGAAAAATGCGATTTCCTGCTGTTCGCCGGGCAGATCAACCACGTAGCGCAAATAATCGTCGACACTGCATTTGGGGTGGTCACCTTTTTGGTTGTAGATGCCGTCCAACACATGCCAAACTCCTTGTGCCACGAGGTGGCCACCTCGGCCACGGTCGTCGAGGTCAGGGTTGTGTTCGAAGAAACCAGTGGCAAGCAGCCGGTCGCTCATGCCGATGTATCGGGCAAGTTGACAAAAATGCTCTGCCGTCATGCCGTTGGGGCTGGCATGGGAAGAGGCAGGATGGTCGGAAGCGCGGATGGAGGCCACGTCCAACGTGACGAGATCTGCATTGCGAACCACAGGTTCAATGTGCTGGATGTTCTGGAGGATGCTGCCCAGTCGAATGGCTTCAAATTGCAAACGCTCGAGGAGCTCGAGTGTGTCAGGATCCGTCATGTAGCCTTGGTGACCGATGTTGGCGTAGTCGAAGAGGTAGTTGGGTTCGTGCATCACCACCGTGTTCATGTGGTTGCGGGCGCTGACAATGCTGGGGTCGCCACCAAAGTCGAGCCTCGGATCGACTGTCACGAGGTTCATGGGCCTTCCGACCGATTCCAGCGCCGCGTACATCGGAATGGTCAAATCATGCCCGCCCCCGAGCACGATGGGAATGATGCCCATTTGCACCAACTCGGCCACGACTGATTGCACGGCGGCATAGGTGTCCTCTTCCGATGCTCCGGCGCGGATGTCGCCCAAATCCACGGTAGGTTGCCAACCCGCAGGTGGAACCAGCTGGTACAGCCAGTGTCGGATGGCATCGGCAGCTCCTGCGCAACCTTCATTGTCTCCCGACCTTCGGCCGTCATTCACGCCAAACACGGCCACGCGCGCTCCTTCCAGCATGGGACGGGCGTCGAAGCGATGAGCTTCGATGCGGTCGGCGATTCTGGCCACGCCCTCTGCGTTGGAGAACTCTGGGGCATTCACCGGTTCGAACAAATCGAGAAATCCGTCGAGCATATGCAGCGATTTAGAGAGGCTTTCGGGCCTTGAGGCTGCAAGGTCGCGGGCGCAACGCCGACTTGAACACGGGCGCACAATCAAGCATTCACACTGAATTGTGTACGCTTGATCTAATCATCCTGAAAATCAATTCATTAAGACTTCTTTCGACGCCCTCTCTTGGGACGGTTTTTCGCCTCTTCAATGAGCTCTTGAACCCGCGCCCACGTCAAGTCCTCTGGTTTTTCGTCTTTCGGAATCTTTGCATTTTTGCGGCCAGCCTTGATGTAAGGACCATAACGGCCGTTCAACACCCGCACTGAATCGTCTTCTTCAAACACCTTGATGAGGGCCTTGGCATCGGCCTCGAGTTTGGCTTTGATCAGTTCCAAGGCACGTTCGAGCGTAACGGTGTATGGGTCGTCACCATCATCGGCTTTGAGGGAGACAAATTTGCCATCGAACCGCACGTAGGGCCCAAACCGTCCAATGGCCGCAGTCACTTTCTTCCCTTCGTGCTCACCCAAGGTGCGAGGGAGCTTGAAAAGATCCAGGGCATCTTCGAGCGTCAGCGTTTCGATCGATTGACCGGGCAGAAGTGAGGCGTATTGTTTCTCCTCGTCGTCTGGTCCGCCGATTTGGGCCATTGGGCCGTAGCGACCGATGCGGCACAAGATTTGGGCGCCTGATTCAGGATGCACACCCAAGATGCGTTCGCCAGAAGCCCGCTCGGCATGCTCCATGGTCGTGTCCACTGTCTCTTTGAATGGGGCGTAGAACCGCTTGAGCATGGCCCTCCAGTCCAGTTGGCCACGGGCAATCACGTCAAATTCTCCTTCGACATCGGCCGTGAAGTTGTAGTCGAGGATGTTTCGGAAGTGCTCCAACAGAAAGTCGTTGACCACCAAGCCAATGTCAGTGGGGAACAGTTTTCCCCGTTCTTGACCGGCATTTTCTGTCGCAGTCTCGGCAGTGACTGTTGGACCAGCCAACGTGAGCACCCGGTAGTGTCGAGGTGTTCCGTCACGGTCTTCTTTCACGACGTAGCCCCGCTTCTGCATCACATCGATGGTGGATGCGTAGGTTGAGGGTCTGCCAATTCCGAGTTCTTCCAAGCGCTTCACCAAGCTTGCCTCCGTGTAGCGGGGTGGGTGTTTGCTGAAACGTTCGGTGGCCACAATTGAGTCGCGAGACATGGACTGGCCTTCTGTCATTGCCGGCAACATGTCTTTCGTCGTTTCGTCGGGGGCTTCGTCGTCGTCGGTGCCCTCCAGGTAAAGCTTCAAAAACCCTTCAAAAGTGATGACCTCTCCGCGTGCGACGAACATTTCTTCCCGGCCCGACACTGAAATTTTTGCCACTGTTTTGTCCAACCTGGCGTCCGCCATTTGTGAGGCAAGCGTCCGCTTGTAAATCAATTCATAGAGTCGCTGTTCCTCGCGAGAAGCGTCGATGGTCGACGCGGAAAGGTCCGTAGGGCGAATGGCCTCGTGTGCTTCTTGCGCACCCTTGCTTTTCGAAGCGTAGGTTCGTTTGAAGACGTATTCAGAACCAAACGTCTTTCCGATTTCTTTCTCTGCGGCCTCCAATGCAACGTCACTCAAGTTGGTGGAATCCGTTCGCATGTAGGTGATCCGGCCTGCCTCATACAGGCGTTGAGCAACGCCCATGGTGCGTGAAACGCTGAAGCTCAGCTTTCTTGATGCCTCCTGTTGTAAGGTGGATGTGGTGAATGGTGCCGCGGGCTTTTTGGTCGAGGGTTTGGTTTCAATGGACGTCACCTCATGCGTGGCGTTGGTGCATGCCTCGAGGAAATGTTGAGCATCCGATTCAGATGAAAAGGTCTTGCTGCAAGAAGCCTTGACCATGGCCTTGCCAGTGTTGAAATGGCCGACCACACGAAAGGCTGATTTGGCCGTGTGTCCGTCAATCTCACGCTCCCTGTCTACGATGATGCGCACCCCCACACTTTGAACACGTCCTGCACTCAAAGAGGGACGGATTTTGCGCCAGAGGACTGGGCTCAATTCAAATCCAACGAGTCGGTCAAGGATGCGACGTGCTTGTTGGGCATTGACGAGATCCGCATCCACGGTCCGAGGCGATTTGATGGCCTTCAAGATGGCGGGCTTGGTGATTTCTGAGAACACGATGCGTTTGGTCTGCGCAGGCTTCAAATTGAGCGCCTCCATCAAATGCCAACTGATGGCTTCACCTTCTCTGTCTTCATCCGTCGCAAGCCATACCATCTCAGCCTTTTTTGCCAGCCCTTTGAGCTCTGTCACCACCTTTTTTGAGGAAGGGCTCACTTCATATTTGGGGGCAAAATCGTTGTCAATGTCAACGCTGTCATTGCCTTTGGCAAGGTCGCGGATGTGTCCCATCGAAGACTTCACAACGAAGTCTTTTCCGAGGTAACCTTCGATGGTTTTCGCCTTGGCAGGCGACTCAACAATGACAAGATTCTTGGCCATGAGAAGAATGTTTGGGCGGGCAAATTAAAGACAACTATGGCACACAGAGGTTCGCCAACGACTTAGAAAACGCATCCATTGAGGGATACCCCTAAAGGGGTGACAATTTGTCAGTGTAGTACATTTGCATCATGCGAGAAGGAGATCACGTCTTGGAGGAAGGCCGTCAGGGAGAAGCCACCGTTGTGGCTGGTCCTGGTTCTGGGGGGAGAAAGCTGTACTTGGAGAGCTACGGTTGTCAAATGAATTTCAGCGACAGTGAAATTGTGGCGAGCATCCTTGCCGATGCTGGTTATCAAACCACGAGAGACGCGGACGATGCGGATTTGGTGCTGCTCAACACGTGCGCCATTCGAGACAATGCTGAGCAGCGCGTGCGGAACCGACTTGTGCACTTCAAGGGGAACAAAGCAAAGAATCCAAGTTTGGTGGTTGGGGTGCTGGGCTGCATGGCCGAGCGGTTGCGAGACAAATTGCTAGAGGAAGAGAAGCTCGTCGACCTGGTTGTGGGGCCAGACGCCTACCGAGATTTGCCCAACCTCGTGGATCAAGTCGAGGGAGGCCAGAAAGCGGTTAACGTTTTGCTCTCACGGGAGGAGACCTACGCAGAAATCAGCCCCGTCCGACTCGACAAAGGCGGAGTGACGGCCTTCATCAGCATCATGAGAGGCTGCGACAACATGTGTTCCTTCTGTGTGGTGCCGTTCACCCGAGGCCGTGAGCGCAGCCGAGATCCGCAAAGCATTGTCAGAGAGGCGCAGGAATTGTTCGATGCGGGTTACAGAGAAGTGACGTTGTTGGGCCAAAACGTCGATTCGTACAAGTGGAACATCGACAACAAAGGTGTCGTGAAAGATGAGTCCCAGCCAGTGGTGCGCTTTGCTGAACTTCTGGAGATGGTGGCCGGGGTGAATCTCGACTTGAGAGTGCGGTTCAGCACCTCTCATCCCAAGGACATGACCGACGATGTGCTTCATGCCATGTCGCGACACGACAACATTTGCAAGTACATCCATTTGCCTGTGCAGAGTGGCCACAGCGATGTGTTGAAGCGCATGAATCGCGGATACACACGAGAGTGGTACCTCGACCGAATTGCGGCCATCCGTCGCATCATGCCGGGCTGTGCCATCAGCACAGACGTCATCACGGGGTTTTGCGGCGAAACGCAAGAGGAGCATGAGGCGACCCTAAGCTTGATGGACGAAGTCCGATACGACATGGCGTTCATGTTCAAGTACAGCGAACGTCCCAAAACCCTTGCTGAGCGAAAGTTCGAGGACGATGTCCCAGAGGATGTTAAGGGCGCACGCCTCCAAGAGGTGATCGCGCGTCAGATGGTGCACGGCAAGGAGCGCACGCAATCCCTTGTTGGGCAGGTGCACCGTGTGTTGATTGAAGGCACCAGCAAGAAGAGGGACGACCAGTTCTTTGGCCGCACGACACACAACACTGTGGTGGTCTTTCCCAAGGGGGATTTGCAGCCAGGACAATATGTGAACGTGAAGACGTTCGATTGCACGCCCGTCACCTTGATGGGGGAAGTCACTGACGAACCCGCTGTCCTCTGACCATGGATGTTGTTCCATTGAAGCGACGGTTTGGAGTCGTCGGCAATGCGCCGGCACTCGACCGTGCCCTTTCGGTGGCCTCACAGGTCGCGACCACCGACATCAGTGTTTTGGTGTTGGGAGAAAGTGGCACGGGAAAGGAAATCATGCCTCGGATTGTGCACCAATTCAGTGCGAGAAAGCACGGACCCTATGTTGCCGTCAACTGTGGTGCGATTCCAGAGGGAACCATCGACTCAGAGCTCTTTGGACACGAGAAAGGGGCGTTCACTGGCGCCACGGAAACGAGAAAAGGATACTTTGAGGAGGCGAATGGCGGCACCATTTTTTTGGATGAAGTGGCAGAGTTGCCTCTCACCACACAAGTCCGACTGTTGCGCGTTTTGGAAACGGGTGAATTCATGAAAGTGGGGTCATCGAAAGTCCAAAAAACAGACGTCCGCGTCGTGGCAGCAACCAACGTCGATTTCGACGACGCCATTCTCCGAGGTCGTTTTCGTGAAGATCTGTACTATCGATTGAGTCAGGTGCCCATTCAGCTTCCGCCATTGCGTCAAAGAGCCGGAGATGTGCATTTGTTGTTTCGCAAGTTCACCACGGACTTCAGCGAGCAATACCGAATGCCCCCTTTGAGCTTGGACGACGAAGCGATTGAAATGCTTGAACACTACCCTTGGCCGGGAAACATCAGGCAGTTGAAGAACGTGACTGAGCAAATGAGCATTCTTGAGACCCAACGTCGCATCGATGCAGACACCTTGCTAGGGTACCTGCCCGAGACCCACCGCAGCAGGTTGCCGAGTGCCACTCAATCCCAAACTGGGGAGGGCATGGATGAACGAGAAATCCTGTACAAAGTGTTGTTCGACATGAAGGGCGATCTCAATGACCTCAAACAGTTGGTCATGTCCTTGATCAAGCACGGAGGACTGCAGGGGGGGGATGAAGAGGCGGCCTTGGTGCAACGGGTGTTCCAAGAAGACGTTGGCACGGCAGATGTCCAACGTGCCCTTGCTGCGTTGCCACAATTTGCAGGGCCTGACACTGCGTCGAGTTCATCGGCCATGCAAGACGTCGATCATCAGCCCGCGGACGAAGTGGTTTTGTCGCTCCAAGACTCAGAAAAAGAAATGATCCGACGTGCGCTTGAAAAGCACAGAAACAAGCGCAAACACGCTGCCGAAGAGTTGGGCATTTCAGAGCGCACACTTTATCGCAAAATCAAGGAATACGACCTCAAATGACACGCTGGCTTGTCTTGATTTCACTGTTGGTCGCAGTTGCCCTGGGCTGTGGGGTGTATTCGCCTTACGGCGCCCAGACCTCTGGCGCATCGACATTCAGCGTGAAGGATTTTGAGCCGGCCCATCCACTTGTGTCCACCAACACAGCCCAAGCATTGTCTGAGGCCCTCCGCGATCGGGTGCAACGCCAAAGCACCCTTCGCCTGGTGGAGGACGGTGACTTGTCGTTCAGTGCACGTGTGGTGGGTTGGGAGGTTCGTCCCATCAATGTGCAAGGTGATGAAACGGCAGGGGCCAATCGAATCACGGTCAACGTCGTGCTGAACTACACCAACGCATTGGATGGGTCTTTGAGTGCCGAGCGCACCTTCAGCCGCTATGTCGATTTGCCCAGTGACCAGGACGTATTCACCCAAGAGGAGGTCATTGTGGAAGAGTTGGGAGATTTGTTGTCGCAAGACATGTTCAATGCCACTCTCGGAAATTGGTGATCATGAATCCGGATCAATTGCAGAAGTGGTTGGAGCATGGTCCCAAACCAGAGGACCTCGAGGCGTTGAGAAACGTCGTCGCCAAATACCCGTACGCTGCCCCCCTTCACATGATGCTTGCCAAAGTTTCGGAACAAGTTTCTGACCTTGACCGTCGAGAGGACTTGCTCCGCGCCGGAGCCCATGTTTCATCTCGCAGGGCATTGTTTGCCTACATGATGGGCCCCTCGCTGCTGGCAGAGGCTCGTGCCGTTCACAACGACATTGTCGCGGCGGAGGAAGTGACGGAAGAAGCCTTGGTGAAGATGGTCTGGCATGCCAAAAGTGAAGAAGCGCAGACGCAACCCAATGCAGAACCCGGCGCAGGGGAACATTCCGACACCGCCGACGCCCAAGACCCTCCTCCCAAAGAGGAGGCTGGTCATCGAGAGGCCATGGTGGCTGCCATTGCATCAGTCATTGAGCAGGATGTCCAGAGTTGGATCGACGACCCGCAAGAAGCCAGTGAAGCCAGAGCAGCTGAGGAACATCCTTTGGTCGACGCACCGTCAAACAACAAGGGTCATGGAGTGACGATGGTGCCTGTCGATGGAAGTGCACAGCCCCTAACCTTGTTTGGGCAGTGGTTGCAGCAACGTGCGAAGGAAACGGGGTTTGGACAGCCTGAACTCGTGGAACGGGGTGCTGCTGCACTGATTGATGCGTTTTTGGCCAAGGGGGACGTTCGGATTGGTCCAGTGCGAGAGAGCCATGAATCCACCGAAGAATGGGCCAAGCAGAGTTTGGTGGAAGATGCGAGTTTGGTGACGGAAACGATGGCCATGCTCTACGCCCAGCAAGGTCAAATGGGCCGTGCAAGAAAAGCTTACAAGCTTCTCGCTTTGAAATACCCGGAAAAAAGTGTTTATTTTGCGGCCCAGCTGAAAAAGCTGCGTAACACTTGAACAACTGAACATGATCACCTTTCTGACCGTCGTCATCTTGATTGTCTGCTTCCTGTTGGGCGCAGTCATTTTGGTCCAAAACCCCAAGGGGGGTGGACTTGCCACAGGTTTCCAAGGGGCCAGCCAAATCGGCGGAGTCCAACGCACCACCAACTTCCTTGAAAAGGCAACATGGTATTTGGCCGTGGTTTTGTTCGTCTTGTGCATTGTGGTCGGGAGTTTCGCCGGCAACGGCTCACTCGATGTGGGTGTGGACGAGAGCTTTGCGCCCACCGCGCCCATCGAAGCAGCGCAATAAGGAATTGAAAGCGTTCCATCACGACACCCTGTCAGCCACGCTGACAGGGTGTCGTGGTTTTGTTCAAAACATGACAGCCCTGTCAGCCTTGGCTGCATCCAACGCGTTTGGCACGGAAATCGCCTACTCGGAGTCGTGCCCGAAGCACAATCAACGAAAACACAACAACTGCAACAATCATGTCTGTCAACATTCGACCTCTGGCTGACCGCGTTCTGGTAGAACCCGCAGCCGCCGAGCAGACCACAGCAAGTGGCATCATCATCCCAGATTCAGCCAAAGAAAAGCCTCAGAAAGGCACCGTCGTGGCCGTGGGGCCTGGCAAGAAGGACGAACCCACCACAGTGAGTGTGGGGGACACCGTTTTGTATGGCAAGTACTCTGGCACTGAACTCCAGCACGATGGAACCGATTACATGATCATGCGTGAATCGGACATCCTTGCGATTCTCTGATTTCAATTCAACCAAACTGAACAAAATCAATTCAAATGGCGAAAGACATTCAATTCGACAGCGACGCCCGGGCCAACCTCAAGGCCGGAGTTGACGCTTTGGCCAATGCCGTCAAGGTGACCTTGGGTCCCAAGGGACGCAACGTCGTCATCGACCGCAAATTCGGGGCACCTTCTGTGACCAAGGACGGTGTGTCTGTGGCGAAGGAAATCGACCTCGAACATCCCGTGGAGAACATGGGAGCCCAAATGGTGAAGGAAGTGGCGTCCAAGACGGCTGACGTGGCTGGCGACGGCACCACCACTGCCACGGTGCTGGCGCAGGCGCTCGTTGCCGAAGGATTGCGAAACGTGGCGGCAGGAGCCAACCCCATGGACCTCAAGCGTGGCATGGACAAGGCAGCTGAAGCCATTGTGTCAGGTCTCCGTGAGATCAGCCGCGAAGTGGGCAGTGACAACAGCAAGATTGAACAGGTTGGCACAATCTCGGCGAACAACGACAAGACCATCGGTTCTTTGATTGCCGAAGCCATGAAGGTTGTGGGCAACGAAGGGGTCATCACTGTTGAAGAAGCCAAGGGCACCGAGACGGAAGTGAAGACCGTGGAGGGCATGCAATTCGACCGAGGATACCTCTCACCATACTTTGTGACCAACCCGGACAAAATGGAGGCGGAACTCGACAACCCCTACATCTTGATTCACGACAAAAAGATCTCCAACATGAAGGATCTCCTTCCCGTGTTGGAACAAACGGCCCAAGGCGGTCGTCCGCTCTTGATCATCGCAGAAGATGTGGACGGAGAGGCTTTGGCCACGCTTGTGGTGAACAAGATCCGCGGCGCATTGAAAGTCGCTGCAGTGAAAGCTCCTGGATTTGGGGATCGCCGCAAAGCCATGCTCCAAGACATCGCCATTCTCACGGGTGGCCAGGTCATTTCTGAGGAGACTGGATTGAAGCTGGAAAACGCCACCGTTGCCGATCTTGGCACGGCTGAAAAGATCACCATCGACAAGGACAACACAACCGTGGTGAATGGCGCTGGTGACAAAGCTGCCATCCAGGCTCGCGTGGGTCAAATCAAAGCCCAAATTGAAACCACCACCTCCGACTACGACCGCGAGAAGCTTCAGGAGCGACTCGCCAAATTGGCGGGAGGTGTTGCAGTGCTCTACGTGGGTGCCGCCACGGAGGTTGAGATGAAGGAGAAAAAGGACCGTGTTGACGATGCGTTGCACGCCACCCGGGCGGCAGTGGAAGAGGGGATTGTCCCCGGAGGTGGAACAGCGTACATCCGCGTGGCTGGCGAGTTGAACAGCCTCGAAGGAGAAAATGAAGACGAGACGACAGGCATCAAGATTGTCCTGCGCGCCATCGAAGAACCGCTTCGCCAAATCGTCACCAATGCCGGTGGTGAGGGAGCTGTGGTGGTCAACAGCGTTCGCGAAGGCGAAGGCGACTTTGGTTACAACGCCCGTTCGGAGGTGTTCGAAAATTTGTTCGAGGCAGGTGTCATCGACCCCACCAAAGTCACACGCGTTGCGTTGGAGAATGCGGTGTCCATCTCGGGCATGGTGTTGACCACTGAGTGCGTGATCACAGACGTTCCTGAGGAAACCCCTGCTCCGGCTGCCCCGCCAATGGGTGGTGGCATGGGCGGCATGATGTAACTCGTCTGGATCCAGAACATCCAATCCAAGAAACCGCACCCATCAAGGGTGCGGTTTTTTTTGTGGTGGACAACGGTCAGTGGGTACCTTCGCAACATGTCCATCTGCGTAGAATCCGTCGAAAAAACATTTGGCACCCAACGCGCGCTCAAGGGCGTGAGCCTTCGATGTGAGCGCGGTGAAGTGGTTGGATTGCTCGGCCCAAATGGGGCGGGAAAGTCGACGCTGATGCGTTTGATCACGGGCTATTTGCCGGCGACTGCGGGACGTGTCGAAGTGTGTGGATTTGACGTGAGTGACGCGCCACTCGAGACCAAGAGACGCGTTGGGTATTTGCCTGAGCACAATCCTGTACACGAGGACATGTATGTCAGGGAGTATTTGCGGTTTGTCTCAGGGGTCCATGGCGTGGCCAAGCGATCCGAGCGCGTGGAAGAAGTGATTTCCGAAGTGGGGCTCTTGCCGGAGGTGCACAAACGCATCGGTGAACTTTCGAAGGGATATCGGCAGCGCGTGGGGTTGGCGCAGGCGTTGATCCACAATCCAGAAGTTCTCATCCTCGACGAACCCACCTCGGGTCTTGACCCCAATCAACTTGTGGACATTCGTTCGCTCATTCGTCGTTTGGGGCAAGACCGCACGGTCATTTTGTCCACCCACATCATGCAAGAAGTGGAAGCCATGTGCGACCGGGTGGTGTTGATTCGGTTGGGGGAGATTGTGGCTGACGCTCCTCTCAAAGAATTTGTGTCAGCAGAGGGAGGACTTGAGGCGCAGTTCAAAGCTTTGACCGCGTGAACACGGGCCGCGTGATGCGGACCACGGGGTCGTGGTACGACGTTTTGAATGAATCTGGCGACATCATTTCTTGTCGTCCGGCAGGTAAGCTTCGACTCAAGGGCTATCGATCCACCAATCCAGTGGCGGTTGGAGACATCGTTGATTTTGTGTTGGTGGAGGATGGCACCGGTGTCATCGAAGTCATCCACGACAGGAGCAATTGCATCATCCGCAAGTCAGTGAACCTGTCTCATGAAAGCCACGTTGTTGCGTCCAATTTGGACAGGGCATTCTTGGTCATCACCTTGTCCGCGCCAAGGACGAGCACGGGATTCATGGATCGATTCCTGGTCACCGCGGAGGCTTATGGCATTCCCACCACAATCGTCTTGAACAAGATTGACGCCCTGTCGGCAGGTGAGCGAGACGTTGTCAAGGGCCTGGCCGCAACCTACCGTGACGCCGGGTACAGTTGGCTCGAAATCAGTGCCCATACCGAGGAGGGGCTTGACGATCTCCGGTCTGAATTGGCCAAAGGCGTTCATGTGCTGTCAGGTCATTCAGGTGTGGGCAAAAGCACGCTCATCAACAAACTCATTCCTGGCTTGGAATTGAAGACAGCGGAGGTTTCAGAATCTCATCACAAAGGGAGGCACACAACCACATTCGCAGAAATGCATGCGCTTCCAAATGGTGGGTTTTTGGTGGACACGCCCGGCATCAAGGGGTTTGGGTTGGTCAGCTTGGAGCGTGAAACCCTGCATCACCACTTCCCAGAATTTTTCAAACTCTTGCCGGATTGCAAGTTTCACAATTGCATGCATCACAAGGAACCCGGTTGTGCAGTGCGTGCGGCTGTGGAAGCGGGCTTCATTGCTGAAAGTCGTCATCACAATTATCTCGAAATGCTCCAAGAATTTGACGGTGGGCCCTACCGAGACGCCTTGTACAGATGAACTGAGCGTGTCTCAGATGCGAGAACATCTCAGGCCCGTTACGCGCAAGTGCTCGCTGTTGTAACGAAGGCGCTTTCCTTGCAGATCCACCACGTCAATGCCCATGCCACGCAAAATGGCATCGCCTGCGGCGCAGTCCCACTCCATGTAGGGCCCGGTTCGTGCGTGGATTTCGGCATCACCAGTGGCGAGCAAGCAGAACTTCAACGCGCCACTGACCGGCCTAGCGACCACCTCAGATGCATCGATGTGTGGAGGCACGAGGTCAAGGAGTTTGGCTTCTTCCATCCACGACGTCACGAGACGATAGGGACGTTGGATGGGAGAGGGGTGGACTTTCTTCACCCTGGATCCATCGAGGGGTGCGAGTTGCACGGGCACGCCGATTCCACCCAAATACATGCGGTTGGACAGTGGGTCAGCCACCACTCCAAAAATGGGTCCTGTTTCATCGCACAGCGCGATGTTGACGGCAAAACCAGATCGGCTTTTGAGGAAAGACTCTGTGCCGTCAAGGGGATCGACCAACCAATAGCGAGTCCAGTGTTTTCGATCCTGGTATTCAGGTGCTGCCGCCTCCTCACTGAGCATGGGCGTGCCCAGCGGTGCAAGGGCATTTTGAATCGCTGTTTGCGAAGCGAGGTCAGCATTGCTGACCAATGAACCGTCGGCTTTTTCCGAAATCCCCAAATCCTGATCGCTCTGTGGCAGGGCACTGAGCAGCACCCGCGCGGCAGCACCTGCTGCGCGAATGGCGGCTTGTTGCTCTTCAGGAGTCGCTTGAGACGGAGCGTGGTGCATGGTGGTCGAAGGTACGCTACATTTGCACCGACGCAGGGGTGCCGCACGGCTGAGATGAGACCCTTTGAACCTGCCCAGATCATCCTGGGAAGGGAGCGAACATCGACCTTCCATGGTGTCGATTCTGGACCTTACGGTCTTCTGTGTCATTGAAAATCAATCAAGTGATGACACACAAACACACCCTCATGCGCACCTTTGGTTCAATCCTCTTCATGGGATTGATGTCGATTTATGCCAACCAGCTTGAAGCCCAACTTGACATTGACACTTTGGAAGTTTCCACGGCAACCATTTCGGCCGTTCAAGCGGGAGAGTTGGATCCCTTTGCCACGTCAAGCCTCGGAGTCGAGGACATTCGCAAACAAGATGCTGCGCAAGACGTGCCCTTTTTGCTCAGGCTGACACCTTCCGCGGTCGTGACGTCTGACGCAGGACATGGCATCGGATACACCGCCCTTCGCATCCGTGGTGTGGACCAAAGTCGCATCAATGTCACCATCAACGGTGTCCCTTTGAACGATGCAGAATCGCAGGGTGTGTTCTGGGTTGACTTGCCAGATTTGGGCAGCAGCATGACTGGGTTGCAAATCCAGCGTGGGGTGGGAACAAGCACCAATGGTCCAGCAGCATTCGGAGCAACGGTGTCGGTCAACACTCTGGGCACATTGGCAAAGCAGGGAATCCGTGCTGTCATTGGTGGAGGATCGTTTGGCTCGCAGCGCCGCACACTTGCGTGGAACACTGGCATGCTCGACGGTGGATGGTCGTTTGAGGGAAGGGCGTCACGCATCCTGTCGGAGGGGTGGCTCGATCGGGCGACGAGCGACTTGAGTTCCTTGTACGGCCGTGTGGCCAAACGTTGGGAAACGGGTCGGTTGTCGCTGACCACAACCCTAGGTCATGAACGAACCTATCAGGCCTGGGCCGGCGTGCCTCAAATTGTCGCCGATCCAAAGTCTACTGACGAGGACATCCTCAATTGGGTGCAGGGAAGTGGCGAGTATGACTACGGTGCGGATACGGTTCGCGTCAACGACTTGCTGGAGCGTCGTGCCCAGCACAACTACTACAGGTACGAAAACGAAGTCGACGACTACAGACAAGACCATTTTCAGTTGCACATCGACCAGACGATGGGAGATTGGGAGTTTGGCGGAGTGGTGTTTGGCACCTTGGGTTCGGGCTTCTATGAGCAATTCCGTCGAGGGGATGATTTGTCGAATTATGGGTTCAATCCCGTTGTGACGTCTGTTTTGGACACCGCAGGAGTCTTTTTGGGGGCTGACACGGTGTTCACCACAGACGTGGTCCGCCGGCGTTGGCTCGACAACACACTGCTGGGTTCGTCTTGGACCATGAGCACATCCACAGATCATGTGAATCACGTGTACGGCATTTCGAGTTCGACATACAATGGGGATCACTTTGGAGAGTTGATCTGGATGAGTGCAGACGCAGGGGCCCAACCTGGTGACGAGTACTACAGATCGGTGGGCAGAAAGAACGACCTCAGTTTGTACGGCAAATGGTCTGGAATGTGGGAGGAGCTTCGTTGGCACGCCGAGGCCCAATGGCGTCAGGTACTTTATTCAACGAGCGGTCGTGACAACGATTACAGCGCCATTGACATCACCGACAACTTGTCGTTCTTCAACCCCAAGGCAGGTCTTACCTACCTGCCTTCTGATGATCGAAAGGCCTTCATTTCCCTCTCGGTTGCCCACCGAGAACCTTCACGGGCGGATTATCTCGACTCCCCACAAGGCACGCCATTGCGTCCAGAGCGCTTGGTGGATTTGGAGGCCGGAGGAACCTTGCGCGGCGACAACTGGGCCTTGGGTGCGACCCTCTACAACATGGCCTACAAAGACCAACTTGTGTCCACCGGATTGCTCAACGACGTTGGCAATCCTGTGAGGGTCAATGTGGAAGACAGTTACCGCCGTGGCTTGGAACTCGAAGCAGGCATGCAGTTGACGCCTGAGGTTCGTTTGGATGCCAATGCGACGTTGTCCGAAAACAAAATCACGAACTTTCAAGAAGTCATCTATGACTACGGCACTGGAGTTGATTTCGTGAACGTCGTAGATCACACAAACACAGACATCGCGCTGTCACCTGGCGCAGTCGCAATGGGCATGTTGACGTGGGAAGCACCGGCAAACAGTTCCATTGCTGGCGTGTCGGTCAGCTTGATTGGCAAGCACGTGGGGCGACAATTCCTGGACAATACAGGGAACAAGGGCCGTTCTCTGGACCCCTTCACGACTTTGGATGCTGTCATTCGCGGTGAGCGCTCTTTGCCATCAGGACAAACCGTGGTGCTCTCCCTCTTTGGCAACAACCTTTTGGATGCGGTCTACAGTGCGACGGGGTGGACGTACAGTTACCGTTTGGGAGGTCCCTCGTCAACAGTCACTGAAAACTACGTGTACCCACAGGCAGGTCGACACGGCTTTGTGACTTTGGCGGTGGAGTTTTAACCCCGCAGGCGCAGCTCGTCGAGCACGGCGGGTTGTTGTTCCACGACTGACCCGATGACGGCGCACGTGGCTCCTGCGTCCCATGCGCGCTCCAGGTCGTCTTGGCACGAAAGCCCACCGCCCACAATCAAAGGGAGGCTCACCGCATCTTTGATTGCACGGATGGTGTGTTGAGGGATGGGTGTGCCTGTGCCGCTTCCAGCATCCAGAAACAAGCAACGCAACCCGAGCATTTCTCCTGCCAATGCAGTTGCGACGGCCAAGTCAGGTTTGGCCAATGGAATGGGAAGGCTGTGAGACATGTATGCGGCAGCCGTCAAGGGAGGATCTCCGATCAGCATGTATCCTGTTGGAACCGTCTCGAGGTCGAGACGGGCGATGCTCGGGGCTGCTTCTACGTGACGACCGATCAACAATTCGGGGTTCCTGCCTGAAATCAAGCTGAGAAACAACAAGGCATCCGCCTCTCCTACGACTTGTGTGGTGGCTCCAGGAAAGAGGACGACAGGGAGTGAAAGTGCACGTTTCAATTCTTGGACCACGCGTTGGGTGCTGTTCTGTGCGACCAGGCTGCCACCCACAAACAGATCTGTTGCGTCGCTCGAATTGATTCGGTTGACAAGGTTGAGCCATGCCTTGCCTGAAGGAGCGTCCTCCGGATCGACCAACACTGCCAAACGTCTCGCCCCTTCTCGCGCATCGGAGGTCAATGCATCCAGCCATCCCTTGTGTTCAATGCTAGCCATGTTTGGGTTTCAAGATAGCGTCAGACAACATTTCGATGGT
The DNA here is from genome assembly GCA_036339415.1 of Bacteroidota bacterium. Classification (GTDB taxonomy): domain Bacteria; phylum Bacteroidota; class Bacteroidia; order Flavobacteriales_D; family Sanyastnellaceae; genus UBA11663. The sequence goes on from JAYZBB010000046.1 coordinate 64,525, forward strand.
GTCGGCATGTCGCATCACATGCCCAGAATCGATTTGCAAAAAGTGAACGTGTTGGTTCGCCAGTGTGCGCCAAGGGTCTGACCAATGCCATGGGATGATGGCGTCACGCGCCCCAAAAAACACCCAGATGTGGATGCCTCGATTGGGCAAGTCACGCCAGGCGCGTGCTGTGATCGTGTGTGAGGGCCAAAATTCACGGTGCGTCTTCCACGTGTTCGAAACCAATTGACGCATGGCATGGTCTTCCGTGTGGTGCAGCGCGAAATGTTCGAGGTGCGCGGGAATGACACGGCACCGTCGCAGCCCGCGAATGAGACTGCGCACAGCTTCGGCATGCCGGTCGACCAACGTCCAACATGCACGACCCACGCTCGTTTCAACGGCAAACCGGTACATCGCATTTTTTTTGAACCCATCTGGGGCGAGGAGAACCATGCCCGACCACGATTGAGGCGCCCGCTCGAACAATGTCAGTGACAGCCTTCCGCCCAAGGAATAACCGAGAAGGTGTTTGGGCAGTCGTCCCCACCCCAACTCATCAAGCCATGCATCGACGGCTTTTTGAAGCATGGAGGGTTTCAGTACGGGAGGATCCGATGTTGGGACAGGGACAGTGCTGCCGTTTTGATGCGAAATGCCGATGGAAAGCATGGCCGTGTTTGGTTCGAACAGGTTCAAATACACGCCCATTTCAGACATGGGACGTCCAAATCCGTGAAACGCGACCACCACTTGGCTCGGGTGCTGGCAAGAAAACGTCAGGCCATACCAAGTCCAACCGTCCATGTCAAAACGGGTTGGCTGCGGGGTGGTTTGTTCCATGCTCACAGCACAAAGGTCGCGTCGTGGGTTTCTTGTGGAAAACCGTGTACCTGGAAAGTGAGGCAAAGGGGTGAGTCTTCGTGTAATTTTGCCGCGTTCCACAACGTTTGGTCTACCCTTTGTTGCCCGAATGCTTGATTCCAAAAAAGATTCAAGTGCTCGGATAAAAAAAAAATGCCCAAAGACAACAGCATCAAGTCGGTCCTCATCATTGGCAGCGGACCGATTGTCATTGGACAAGCCTGTGAATTCGACTACTCTGGAAGTCAAGCTTCCCGCAGTTTGCAAGAAGAAGGCATTGAGGTCACCCTCATCAATTCGAATCCAGCCACCATCATGACCGATCCGGTCATCGCAGACCACGTGTACCTCGAACCGCTGGAGCCGGAGTCCATCGTCAACATCCTTGAGAAGCACCCCAACATTGATGCAGTGTTGCCGACCATGGGGGGGCAAACCGCGTTGAACCTTGCCATTCAATGCGAGGAAATGGGCATTTGGGAGGACCACAACGTGCGGATGATCGGGGTGGACACCAAAGCCATCGACATCACGGAAAACCGTGAAGCCTTCCGCAAATTGATGGGTGAAATCGATGTGCCGATGGCGCCACAGTCGACGGCAAAGAGCTTTTTGGAAGGCAAGGAGGTGGCCCAACAATTTGGATATCCGTTGTGCATCCGTGCCTCTTACACGTTGGGAGGTGCCGGTGCGGCTGTCGTCTACGACAAAGATGCCTTCGAGGACAAATTGCAGCGTGGATTGCACCTCAGCCCGATTCACGAAGTGATGATCGACAAGGCGCTGCTCGGGTGGAAAGAATTTGAGCTCGAGCTGTTGCGCGACTCCAACGACAATGTGACCATCGTTTGTTCCATCGAGAATTTCGATCCGATGGGCATCCATACGGGAGACAGCATCACCGTGGCGCCGGCCATGACACTGAGCGATGCCACGTTCCAACGCATGCGTGACATGGCCATCAAGATGATGCGAAGCATCGGTGACTTCGCAGGTGGCTGCAACGTCCAGTTCGCCGTCTCTCCTGACGAGAACGAAGACATCATTGCGATTGAAATCAACCCTCGCGTTTCACGCTCTTCGGCCCTCGCATCCAAAGCGACGGGTTACCCCATCGCCAAAGTGGCGGCCAAGTTGGCCATCGGCTACCACCTTGACGAGCTCAAGAACCAAATCACAGGCAACACCTCTGCCATGTTTGAGCCTACGCTCGACTACGTGGTCGTCAAAATCCCTCGCTGGAATTTTGACAAGTTCCCAGGCTGCGACCGTGAATTGGGGCTGCAGATGAAAGCTGTAGGTGAGGTGATGGCCATCGGCCGTTCCTTCCAGGAGGCCCTCCAGAAAGCTTGCCAATCGTTGGAATTGAAGCGCAACGGTTTGGGCGCAGATGGACGGGAGCTTCGCGATCAAGATGCCATCATGCAAAGCCTCAAGCACGCATCTTGGAACAGGTTGTTTCACGTGTACGATGCGTTCAAGTTGGGCATGCCGTTCAGAAGCATCTTTGAAGCGACCAAAATTGACCCTTGGTTCCTCCGTGAAATTGAGGAACTCGTGGTGTTCGAAAAAGAACTCTCCAAGCACACCATTGAAAGCCTGCCTTCTGAGACGCTCCGCGAGGCCAAGCGCAAAGGATATGCGGATCGTCAAGTGGCTCACCTGCTGAATTGCCTCGAAAGCGAGGTGCACACCCGACGTCACGCTGAGGGCATCACAAGGGTCTACAAATTGGTGGACACGTGTGCGGCAGAATTCCCAGCCTTGACGCCATATTACTACAGCACGTTCGAGGAAGAGGCGAATGAGAGCGTGGTGACCGACAAAAAGAAGATTGTGGTTTTGGGCAGTGGGCCAAACCGCATTGGACAGGGCATTGAGTTCGACTATTGTTGCGTTCATGGCGTGTTGGCGGCCAAGGAGTGTGGCTACGAAACCATCATGATCAATTGCAATCCCGAAACGGTGTCTACGGATTTTGACACTGCGGACAAGCTCTATTTCGAGCCGGTGTTTTGGGAGCACATTTACGACATCATTTTGCATGAAAAGCCAGAAGGTGTCATCGTGCAGTTGGGAGGCCAAACCGCGCTCAAACTCGCCGAGAAGCTCGAGCGCTATGGCATCAAAATCATGGGGACGACCTTCAAGGCGCTCGACCTTGCTGAGGACCGCGGCAGCTTCTCAACCTTGTTGAAAGACAACGACATTCCGTACCCAAAGTTTGGCGTGGTGGAAAGCGCGGAACAGGCGGTGGAACTCAGCCGTGAGCTCGGATTCCCATTGCTCGTGCGCCCTTCGTACGTGTTGGGCGGGCAGCGCATGAAGATTGTGATCAACGAACAGGACTTGGAACGTCACGTGGTGGACATCCTCCGGGACATGCCAGAGAACAAGATTTTGCTCGACCATTTTCTTGACGGTGCGATGGAATGCGAGGCCGACGCCATTTGTGATGGGGATGAAGTACGCATTGTTGGCATCATGCAGCACATTGAGCCCGCAGGCATCCATTCCGGGGACAGCTATGCGGTTTTGCCGCCCTACAATCTGGGGGATTTGGTCATTCAGCAAATAGAGGACTACACAAGGCGAATCGCGTTGGCCCTGAAAACGGTAGGTCTGATCAACATCCAATTTGCGGTGAAAGACGACACGGTCTACATCATTGAAGCGAACCCTCGCGCGTCACGTACGGTGCCGTTCATTGCGAAGAGCTATGGTGAGCCTTACGTGAACCACGCTGCCAAAGTCATGCTCGGTGCGGCCAAACTCAAAGACCTTCCGCACAATCCGGAAATGGATGGCTATGCTGTGAAAATCCCCGTGTTCAGCTACACCAAGTTCCCCAATGTCAAGAAGGAACTTGGGCCAGAGATGAAATCGACAGGAGAGGCCATTCGTTTCATTCCTGACTTGAAGGATCCATTCTTCAGGAAGGTTTACAGCGAACGCAATCTCTACCTGAGCAAATAATCCGAGCTTCGCGCAATGTTCGCAGGTTTGTTCAGAACGATTTTGTACATCGTTGGGGTTTGGTTCATTTGGCGATGGCTCGACCGTGTATTTGGAAGGTCGTCCTCAAACCGATTCAACAATCCTCAGCCACATCGCCGTCCAGAGCGTCAACCGGACGATTCCAAGGAAGGTGAGTACATCGATTACGAGGAAGTCGACGACTGATTTCCTCTGTCAGGATTGCCCCAATGCGCCGGCACCCGCAGTAACTTGCGGTCATGACTTCGTTTGATTTTCGTGGGCTGCTCATGGCGGCTTTGCCTCATGGCCTAGCCTTGGCAGTGATGTTGTTGGCAGCTTCCCTGGTGTTTCCCCCTGTGATGTTTGAAGGAAAGGAACTCAACCAGGATGACATCCGGAACAACATTGGCATGGCCAAGGAAACAAGGGATGTTTTCAAACAAACCGGAGAAAAACCCCACTGGACCAACAGCATGTTCGGTGGAATGCCCACCATTCAAATTGCGGGAGTCGACATCATGACGGGGCCGAGGGCCGTTTGGAAAGTGGTGCATAAAAGCATTCCCAAAGGAGTGGATACGGTGTTCATGGCAATGATTTCGGCTTACATCTTGGGGCTT
>JAYZBB010000047.1:0-8701 GCA_036339415.1 Bacteroidota bacterium
TGCAGTGGATTGACCTCCCTGGCGGCTGCCCTGGCAGGCATGGCCGTGCCAAGAGATGCCTCCATGCAATACGAGCATGGCCAAGAAGTGGCCATTGGGCAGGACAAACTTGACGACGTGGTTTTTTTTAAAAACGAAGAGGGCTGCATCACACACGTCGGCATTTCAAATGGCCAGGGCCAAGTGATTCATGCAAGTGGTGAAGTTCGGGTGGATGTGCTGAGAGATGATGGATTGTACCGTCACGAGGACGATGCGAAATCACATCAGGTGGCAGGCATTCGACGCTGGGTCTGAAGATTCACCCAAAAAATGTGCGCTTCTCTCTTGCCATGTCACGCAACAACGGGGACACGCGGTAACGCTCTTCGTCGTACCTCTGCCTGAGCGAATCCAGAATGTTGATGACTTCTTGGATGCCCCACTCATCTGTCCACGCAAGGAGTCCTTTGGGATAGTTGACCCCTTTCTGCATGGCCAAATCGATGGCTTCTGCCGATCCTACCTGCCAGAACACCGCATCGGCGGCCTCATTCATGAGCATGGCCAAAATTCGTTCCGAAACACCCTCGACTGGGGTGCCTGTGCTTGCGACGTTGTGATGCTCGGGATAGGCATAAAAACCTTGGCCTGTTTTGCGGCCCAACCAATGTGCTGCGACAAGTTGTCTTTGAGTGTGGCTAGGGCGATACCGAGGGTCTCCAAAAAAAGCCTCATGCACCGTCGTTGTCACCTTGTAGTTCACATCATGACCGATGAGATCCATCAATTCGAAAGGCCCCATTTTGAACCCTTTTGCCCTCATTGATGCATCAATGTCTTCCACGGACGCGATGCCTTCTTCATGGATTCGAAGTGCCTCACTGTAGAAGGGCCTTGCCACACGGTTGACAATGAAGCCAGGGGTGTCGCTGGCCATTGCAGGTGATTTTCCCCACGCTGTCATCTCGGACATGGCCAATTCTGCCAACCCAGCTTTTGTTTGGAGTGCAGAAACAACTTCAACGAGGGCCATCAAAGGAGCGGGATTGAAGAAGTGCAAACCGATAACGCGTTTAGGGTGGCGGCATCCTTTGGCCAGAGCGGTGACCGACAGCGAAGACGTGTTGGTCGCCAAAACCGCTTCCTCAGAAACGATGTCTTCGATGTGTTGAAACAACGTTGACTTGATCCTAAGGTCTTCGACAATGGCTTCAATGACCAAATCAGAAGAAGAAAGGGCCTCCAATGAGGTGGTGCGATGGATGCGTGACGCGATGTCCTCTGCCTCACTTGTCCCGACACGTCCTTTGGACACGAGACGATCAAAGATCTTGTTGAGGTTTTCTTCACTTCGAATCAGGGCAGTCTCCGAAGCATCGACAAGCACAACATGGCATCCAGCCTGCGCAGCGATTTGGGCAATTCCACTTCCCATGGTACCTGCGCCGATCACACCTACTTGATTCCAAACCTTCATGCAACAAAGGTACAGGTCAGCAGCGCCTGTGCAGCAACATGTCACGCATGTCAATTGTTTCTCAAGTTGAATTGGATGTTGTTCCATCCTTGGTGCATGGATCAAAACAACAATTGGATGAAGCCTTCACCGGCCAAATGGCGGGTCCGAAGGGCATTGGAATGAAATTGCTCTTTGCTCAGGACCCTCAGGGCGTCTCAACTGAGGGCGGAAGAAGCACCCAACGATTGGCTTGTACGACGCGGATTTGATGTCCATTTTCACACCCACCTTGAAACCACAGGTGAGGGCAAGTTGGTGGTCATGTGTTTCGACGAAGGATACACCATCGAGCAGGGTGAGATTCGTCCCTGCGATGCGTCATCAACGACGCTTCCTGCCTGAGTTTTTCTTGGCCTTGGAAGAGGAGGACTTGCGTTTCTTTTCGTGAAAGGCCCCCTTGTATGTGGGATCGGCTTTGCGCTTCTGAAAGTCCAGGGTGCGGGCCATGGCTTTCGCCTCCCATGGCGGGGTCTCAGTGCGCTCGACCTGGGACGACAGAACCAAGTCCTCTGGACGTCCATCGACTGGAAGACGGTCGAGGATGCGCTTCAAACTTACTTCTTCCGTGGGGTCCACCAAGGTGTACGCTGTGCCTTCTCTGTCTGCGCGCCCTGTTCTCCCAATGCGATGCACGTAATCGTCAGACATGCGAGGCACATTGAAGTTGATCACAACCTCTGTCTCAGGAACATCGATGCCACGTGCACTGACGTCAGTGCTGACCAGCACCCGAGTTTCGCCTTCTCTGAACCTTGACATGGCGGCAAGTCGGGTGTGCTGGGCTTTGTTGGAATGAATTTCAGCGACTTGGTTGGGCAGCGCTTGGGCCAACGATTGTCCAACAAGTTTGGCGTCCTCTTTTGTTTTGACAAACAGAAGTGCCCGTGAATCTGGATGGGTGTCCGTCAGCCAATGCAAAACCGCATTGATTTTGGTTTGGACGTTGGGGACACGCGTCACGTATTGCGAAACAGACTTCACAGGCGTTCCTTCCGGAGTGACTTCAATGCGGGTGGGCCAAAGCAAAAATTCGTCAGCCAAACGTTCCACACGCTGGGGGAACGTCGCGCTGAACAACAGGTTTTGCCGCTTGTTGGGGACAATTTCAAGGATGTCCCTGAGCTGAGGCATGAACCCCATGTCCATCATGCGGTCGGCTTCATCGAGGATCATCGTTTGGATTTTGCGTGTGTTCAAGGCCCCTCGCAAGTAGAGCTCCATGAACCTGCCAGGTGTGGCAACGATGATTTCCGTTCCAGATTCCAAATCGGCCATTTGTGTTTTGGGCCCTACGCCACCAACCAAGGCAATCGAACGAATGTCTGTGTGCATGGCGAACCCTTCCGATGCTCCATGAACCTGCAGAGCAAGCTCCTTTGTCGGCACAAGGATGACGGCCCGTGGTTGTCCATCCTGTCGACCACGCAGTTTTTGAAGGACAGGGAGCAGATAGGCCCCTGTTTTCCCGGTGCCGGTCTGTGCCACTCCAATCAAGTCCTGCCCGGCAAGAATCCTCGGAATGGCTTGGGATTGTATGGGCGTTGGATGACTGTAACCCAACGCATCAACGGCGTCCAAAAATTGCCGTTTCAACTTGAGGTCCTCAAATGTCATTGGCCAAAGGTAGGGGCCAAGTTATCTTGCGGCATGATTCAGGACGGCGTCAATCAGACGCAGCTAAGGGAGATGGCACCATTTAAAGGTGAAGAGGCTGGGGAAGTCCTCATGGCACTGTTGAAGGCCAAACATTGGAGTGAAGATTTGTCCAAAATGATTCCGCGGGAGGACGCAGAACATCTTGTTCAAACGTGGTCTGAGGTGACGACTGTGAATGCGTTCCAGGAGCGGGTGGTCAAACCATTTCTCGAGTCCTTGATGGACGAAACGACCCACGGTGTGACATGGAACTTTCATGCCTCTGCCTTGAAGGAGGGCATGTTGTTTTTGAGCAACCACAGAGACATTGTGTTGGACCCATCGTTGGTGAATGTGGCTTTGATGGAAAGCAGGAGAGAGGCCACAGAGATTGGCATTGGATCCAACCTCTTGTCATCGACCTGGGTTCGTCAATTGGTCAAACTCAACCGGTGTTTTGTGGTGGAACGCTCGGGGAGTGCAAGGGAACGGTACAATCACAGTCTGACCACAGCGGCGTACATCCAACGGGCCATCGCATCCGGCACGCCGGTTTGGTTGGCCCATCGAGAAGGTCGCTCGAAAGACGGTCGTGATGCCACCGCGCCAGCGCTGATTCGCACACTCTCAAACAATGGCGACAGACGTACTTGGGATGCTTTGAACGTTGTCCCCGTTTCCATCAGTTACGAGTGGGATCCGTGCGATGCATTGAAAGTCAACGAATTGTTGCACATCGAAACGCATGGAGAGTACACAAAATCTCCTGGAGAGGATGAACGGAGCATGTGGACAGGCTTGGTGGGGCAGAAGGGCAAAGTTCATCTGGAATTTGGCAAGCTTTTCCACTGGCCAGATGGAACACCTGACATCAAGCCTGAACGGTTGTTGGCCACCACATTTGACAAGCACTTGCTTCGCGGTATGAGGGTGTGGTCAAATCAGGTTCTGGCAGCAGAGGCGCTGGGGCTTGATGTCCATGGCAAATCGGATTTGGCCCTTCCAACTGACGACGACAGGTCAGAATGGATGCGTCGAAAAACCGCAGTCGAAGATGCCCTCTTGGAAATGGGATGGGCCAAAGAGCAGGCTGCTCGACGTTGGTGCGAAATGTTGGCTGCGCCGCTAGAAAGACGCGCGGCCTTGTTGGAAGATTGAAGCAATGGCAATGGCGCCAGCCACAGAGGCATTGAGCGACTCTGTCCGTCCGGCACCTGGAATGGCTGCCAGGGAGCGACATTTTGCCTTGACATGGTCGGACAAACCATGCGATTCCGACCCAACCACCAGCAAGGTGGGATTCTCGTCAAGATGACTGTCGAACAAATTTTGTCCTGCCGCATCCAGCCCAACAACATGACGCTTCATTGGTTCTGACAGTTCTTCGAACTCCCTCACGGCAAATGGGATGTGGAATGCCGATCCCATCGAGCTTTGGAGGGCTTTGGGGCCAATGGGGTCTGCACACCGCGGTGAGAGCACCACGCCATTCAATCCAAACCAGTCAGCCACGCGGATCAACGTGCCTACATTCCCCGGGTCTGAGACGTTGTCAAGAAACAAGGTGAGCCCCTCGTTTGGAAGCGTTGCGTTGAACGTCTGTGGCGGCCTAGCGATGGCCAACAACCCTGGGGCTGTCTTCATCGCAGACATCATGTCCATGTCTTTGCTGCTCACCAAGGTTGTCATTTCGGAAGAAACCCCTTCGAAGACAGACCAAACCTTTGAATCGCTCCAAGGCGATGTGAAGTAGATTCGCTCCACAGACCAGAGACTTTTGCTCAACTCCGCGATGCATTTTTCACCCTCCACGAGAATTTGTTCGTTTTCCCAGCGGCTTTTCCGTTGCTTCAATGATCGGATGTGCTGGCGAAGGGCTTTTGTCATGACCATGATGTCCGCAAGTTACTGTCTTCTAAGTGCAGCACAGACAGACACACTTGTGACAGCAGGGTGGACGGATGTCGAAGTCACATGGGTGAGTCCGTCAGAAGAAATCCAGCGTGTGGTCGCGCAACGAGAGTTGATCGGGGGCATGCCCAATCAACCGGCACCCAAACAGCCATTCCGAGACCTCTTTAGACCTGCCGACGCTAAGAGACAACGCAAGGTTTGGACGGAATCCGAGGGGGCCATCAACGCATCATTCCTTGAAAACAGCCTCCACGTGCTGGGTTGGCTGGATGCAGTTGTGCAGCACCGATGGGAACGCCAAAGGCGGGAAGTCAAGTTGGTGCTCGACATTGATGGCGGCCAAAGGTGGTGCGTGACGAATGTGAACCTCGACCTGTCCGCCACTGGCATTGATGCAACGTCATTGGAGACACATTTGGGCGACTTTGAAGGCAGGCCTTTTGAGAGGGAGTGGTTGTTGTCAGTTCAGGACGAACTGGTCAAAGCGGCACAAAGCATGGGGCATGCCACGTTCAACGCCACTCATGTTCATTTTGTTGCCGACACACTGGGCAAAAGTGCCCGTCAAGAGGTGGCACTGAGCATTCAATGCGATGGTTGGGTGCCCAGTCAAACCAGTGGTTTGGGTGATGCTTCAGAGGAACCCAACGGGACGAGGCCTCACCCAGTTGTGAGATTTGGGTCAATCTCATGGAACGGTGTCACAGAAGACAAAGCTGTCAGGCCTGGTGGGGTTCGCAAGGAGGTTTGGCATCACATCGCTTCTGTGCGAACCGGGATGCAGTACAGCCCTGATGCATTGGCATTGAACTACACCCGGCTTTCCGGTCTACGGACCACTGGACAAGTCCAAATGTCCACATTCATGAGATTGGATACGTTGTGCCGTGAATGGCCAACAGACAGGGATGCTTGTGTTGTGATGGATGTCAATTTTGAGTTGCAGCCAAAAGCTTCTCACGACCTTGGAGTTGAGCTCGACATGGTTCGAAATGATGCACGTTATGGTCCAAGACTTGCGACAACCTTGCTGCATCGCAATCCCAGGGGTTGGGGAGCAGAGAACGCATGGGAATTTGGCTTTGGCTATGTGGCGGTATCACCTTTTGCATCCAGCCAGGATGGTTTTGCATTGAACAGCGCTGAAGGGACGCTCAGATGGTCCACCACGCAGATCGGCATTCTCCCTTTGCCGTTGCCCAGATTTCGAGCCTCAACAGAGCCCTACACGACCATAGATGTCGGCTGGGACCGAGAAGTTTGGCCAGAATTTACGAGATCTCAAATTCACCTTTTGTTTGATGCAGGATTCACGGAAAATCCGAAGCGAAACTCGAAGTTTCACTTATCTCCGGTGGAAGTATCGTATGTCAATCTCTCAAACAGATCCACTGCATTTGAAGCATGGTTGTCAGACGGATTGAACCCCAGAATTCAAGCCAGATTCAACAACCACATGACGCTTGGATCTGCGGTTTTTTGGGAAAGCAATTGGAGTGCTGGCGCATGGCATGGTCAAATCCAAGCGCAGGCACATTGGGCGGGGATGATGGCCCAACGGCTCGCAGAACGTACGGCCAAATCTCCTGAATTCGATCCAGAAACGGGTGCGTGGTTGGTGGCTCCCGAGGTTCCAATCATTCAATATCAAAGGGCGGTGATGGAGGCAAGCGCTTTGCGGACGTCCTCAGCGTCTTGGGGCCATGCGGCTCATGTCTTGATGGGTTGGGCCAATGCAGGTCGAAACACGCCATCTCTTCCACTTGAACAGGCCTTCTTCTCTGGAGGTGCAAATGGTGTTCGCGGCTGGCGCATTCGCATGATGGGCCCTGGAAACGCCGAGTTCGATGAAATCAATTCTGGCATCCTTGGGGTGGGCGACCTCCGGGTTGACCTTCAGTACGAATTGCGACGTTCCGTAGGCGAACAATGGCAATTGGCGGGATTCACCGATGCGGGCAACGTTTGGTTGCACGGAAAAGAGAACCCATCGAATGAAACTTGGTCGTGGAATTCCTTCGAAAGTTGGGGGTGGGGAGCGGGTCTCGGAGTCAGGCAAGACCTTGATTTTTTCATTCTGAGGTTGGATGCGGCAATTCGATTGCACGACCCCACTCAACCCATCGGGGAGCGATGGATTGGCACGTCAAAACTGAGGGGTGCGATGCACTTGGGTCTTGGCCTTCCTTTTTGACCTGAAAGCTGTCTTCAATTTCCAACATGTTCATGGCAACAATGGTGAAGAACTGGGGCCACAGAGGCTCATAGCTGTGTGCCCTCAGCATACATTTGCACCATGGTATGGTTCAAGAGAAACGCCGAAGGCATCACGACGTCAAGCGCCGAAAAGAAGGAAATTCCAGAAGGAGCTTGGTACAAATGCCCCAATTGCAAAACGGTGGTGTCAAACCAGGATCATGCGAACAACCTTTGGGTGTGTGCGATGTGTGACCACCATGAGCGGATTGGAAGCGAAGCGTACTTCGGATTGTTGTTTGATGAGGGGAAATTCCGAGAAGTGGCACCCAAACTGCAGGCCGCGGATCCATTGAATTTCGAAGACACGAAGACGTACACTGATCGTTTGTCAGCGGCTCAACAAAAAACTGGCTTGGCCGACGCCATCCGCGTTGCGTCTGGCGAACTCAGCGGTCAAGGGGTGGTCATTGCGTGCATGGACTTTTCATTCATTGGTGGAAGCATGGGGTCGGTTGTGGGTGAGAAAATTGCCAGAGGCATCGATCACGCCATCAAAAAAGGAGTTCCATTCATCTGCATCAGCAAATCAGGTGGTGCACGCATGATGGAGGCAGGCCTGAGTTTGATGCAGATGGCCAAAACCAGTGCCAAACTTTCCTTGCTCGCCAAAGAAGGCCTGCCGTTCATCAGTCTTCTCACAGATCCAACGACGGGAGGGGTGACGGCTTCCTTTGCCATGCTTGGCGACTTGAACATCAGCGAACCCAACGCGCTGATTGGATTCGCAGGTCCTCGTGTTGTGAGGGAGACCATCGGCAAAGATTTGCCCGCGGGCTTTCAACGGGCAGAATTTGTGTTGGAACACGGTTTTCTCGACGCCATTGTTCCACGTGCCGAACTGAAAGATCGATTGGCGTTTGCCTTGAAAATGCTTCACACGCAGGAGTGAAGTGTTGATGGAGCGCTTTTCGTGCTATCTTTGCGCCTCATTTATTTCGCATTTCGAACATCTCAACGATTTCGCACATGTATCTCGACGCAGAAAAGAAGAAGGAATTCTTCGCCAAGCACGGAAAAGGCGCCAACGACACAGGTTCACCTGAAGGTCAAATCGCCATGTTCTCATTCCGCATCGCTCACCTGACTGAGCACCTCAAGGAAAACCAGAAAGACTTCAACACACAGCGCGCCCTGATCAACTTGGTTGGCAAGCGTCGCAAGTTGTTGAATTACCTCGCATCCAAAGACATCACGCGCTACCGTGCGATCGTGAAGGAACTTGGTCTGCGTCGCTAACACAGACAAACGAAACTCTGAAGGCGGTTGAAGGTCAACCGCCTTTGGCTTATTGGGGCTTGCCGGCCCGTACACACGTAGAAGAAGAGGCAAAATGAACATTCACAATCAAACCATCGATCTCGGCAATGGGCGCGAGATCACCATCGAAACCGG